>VGSG01000026.1 GCA_016875095.1 Deltaproteobacteria bacterium | reverse complement strand
GATTCTCCGCCTCGACACCCAACGCTCCTTCGCCGAACGGTTCCACCAGGATGTCCAGATAGGACTTGAAGATCTGTTCAAGAGGCGCGGTGATAAGACGCACGCCGAGATTGCGCGCAAGATGCCCCGCATCGGATAAGGTCCCTTCGGACGTGTACCGGGACGGCATGGTCACTCCCACCACGTTCTCCGCTCCCATCGCTTCAACCGCGATGACCGCGGTCAGGCTGGAGTCTATCCCGCCACTCAGACCGATCACCACCTTGCGGAAACCGTTCTTTGCCACATAATCCTTTGTTCCCAGGATCAGGGCCTCGTAGATCTCTTCGATTCTACTCATGGTCCGGGCTGGAGTCGGCTGAACGGGCTTCCGGTCTCGCGGCGCGGCTGATTCGAGCCTATGGAACCCGAGAGCGCCGCGGTCACTGTTCCAGTCCTGAATAGCAACCGGAGGCGCCTGAACCGCGACGTCCGTCACCAGCAAACCTTCACGGAAGCGCTCGGCTCGAGCGATCACGGTTCCGTCGCAGTCCATGATGAGGCTTCCACCATCAAAGATGAGATCGTCCTGCCCTCCTACCAGGTTATTGTAGACCACGGTCGCTCGCGTGGCCGCCGCGAAACGCCTCACGATCTCTTCCCGCTTGGCGAGCTTTTCCGCATAGAAAGGTGACCCGGAGATGTTCAGCGCGATCTGGGCTCGACTCTCCAGCGCAAACCGCTCGCACACCGAACCGGGAATCCAGATGTCTTCACACACGGTGAGCAAGAAACGGACTTCGTTCATGTCGCAGACCACGCACCGATTGCCGGGCTCAAAGTATCGCTTTTCGTCAAATACTCCGTAGTTCGGCAGTTCTATCTTGTGGTACACATCCATCAGGCGGCCGTCGTGGATCAGGGCCGCGGCATTATAGACCTTGTTGTCCTGACGGTCCGCGAAGCCCACCATGGCGGTTATCCCTTTAGTCCGAGGAGACAACTCATGGAGGGCCGCGCTGGTGTCGTCGAGAAAACTGGGATTCAACAGAAGATCCTCAGGAGGGTATCCGCAGAGGGCGAGTTCCGGGGCAAGTACCACGTCCGCCTCGGCCTGTCGCGCCCTCTCTATCCAGAAGGCGATCTTTTCCAGATTACCCCGGATATCCCCCACGGTCACATTCACCTGCGCCAAAGCTACCCTCAGAACTCCCATGCCTCGTGGACCTCCCGCGGCAGACCCGGCCGGTCAACAGTGATTGCGAGACCCGCAGTTGCGCCATGCCGCGCCGCGGGCTCTTCGGGGGAACTATAGCACAGATGGGAGCAGCCGCCGGGGTTTGCCTGCGCTCCAGCGGCTGCATGGTAACATGAGACCCGAGTGGAGGTAGGGCCGCCGTCAACCTAGCAATCAAAGTACAGAGCGAACTCGTACGGGTGCGGCCGACTGCGCATGGGATCCAGTTCCTTTTCTTTCTTATATTCGAGCCACATATCAATCGCGTCCTGCGTAAACACGTCTCCTTTGAGCAGGAATTCCTGATCCTGCTCAAGGGCCTTGAGGGCCTCCGAGAGATCTCCAGGGGTGGATGGCACGTTCGCGAGCTCTTCCGGCGAGAGCGCATAGATGTCTTTGTCAAGCGGCTCGCCCGGATCCATCTTCTTTTCTATCCCGTCCAGCGCGGCCATCAGGATCGCGCTGAAGGCTAGATAACCGTTGCAGGACGGATCGGGTGTTCGGTATTCGAGCCTTTTCGTCTTGGGCGACGGGCTGTACATGGGAATGCGGATCGCAGCCGAACGATTTCGAGAAGAATACGCGAGGTTCACCGGCGCCTCAAAACCGGGCACCAGCCTTTTGTACGAGTTGGTGGTCGGGTTGCATAGCGCGCACAGCCCTGGCGCATGCTTCAATATGCCGCCCGCGGCCCAAAGAGCTTCCTGGGAGAGGCCGGCGTACTTGTCACCGGCGAAGAGAGGCTTGTCGCCTTTCCAGAGGCTGATATGGGTGTGCATTCCGGAGCCGTTGTCTTCATAGAGCGGCTTGGGCATGAATGTCACGGTCATGCAGTGTCTCTTGGCCACATTCTTCAGGATGTACTTGAACCACATCAAGTTGTCCGCCATCTTCACCAGTGGTGAGAACCGCATGTCTATCTCGCCTTGGCCCGCGGTGGCGACCTCATGATGTTGCGCCTCCACGACAATCCCCAGGCTCTCCATAATCATGACCACTTCGGTCCGGATGTCCTGCTGCGAGTCACTGGGCGGAACAGGAAAATAGCCCTCTTTGTAGCGTAGCTTGTAACCCAGGTTCGGACTCTCGTCTCGGGCCGTGTTCCACCATGCTTCAACAGAATCGATTTGATGGAAGCTCCGGTTCGCGCCATAGGCGAAGCGGACATCGTCAAAGATGAAAAATTCGGCTTCAGGGCCGAAATAGGCCGTGTCACCCACGCCGGTGTACTTGAGGTACGCCTCGGCCTTCTGAGCGATGTTCCGCGGGTCCCTGGAGTAGCGCTCCTTAGTGATCGGATCCACGATGTTGCAGATCAGCGACAGGGTCGGCACAGCCATGAACGGATCCATTACCGCGGTGTCAGGATCGGGAACCACCAGCATGTCCGAAGCATGGATCGGCTGCCAGCCCCGTATCGACGAGCCGTCAAATCCAAAACCGGCCTCGAACGCATCTTCATCAAGCTCATGAAGGGGCACGCTGAAGTGCTGCCACAATCCGGGAAAGTCCATGAATTTGAGGTCTATCATGACCGTTTTGTTCTTCTTTGCGAACTCCAACACCTCTCTTGGCTCCATCTTTGTCTCCTTTTCAACTCCGTGGTTTCTAAACGGTTTCCCGTAAGTGTGACTCTTGTTCAAGAGCGCCCACCGCGCTCAATGGCGCCGCCTCATTTCGTGAAGCGTGGCCGAGATAAGGACGCAGCGCAAGGAATAAAGGCTCCCGGCCAAATGCCCCGGCGGGAATACATCATGCGCGAGACCGCCGCTTCCCGTTGCGATTGACGGCTACACCAACAGACCGATCCCCATGCCTTAGCCGTCCCCGGCCGAAGACGCGGCGAGATTGCCCCTTATCTGACCGTCACGTAGGTTTTCCCTGCAAACCTACACTCCGGTTACCAGAGGCAATCTGTGTGCCACCATGCCACTTCCCCTGATGGAACCAAAATCGCGGGCGTATATCCGGCTTCTTGCGCGGCGCCCCGTCTTTTGGGAACCACGATCAGGCTGTCAATATCCCACCGCTCGGTAGGACTTAATCCATGGAGCGTACATTTCGGTAGGAAATATCCCTCCCTCGGTTCTCATTTGCCCGACCCTTTCATTCCGCCGCGCGTCGAACCGAAATTGTATGCCGTCATTCCGGCGTAAAGCCTGCCCCGGGCTTAAACCGGGACCCGAATCCGGGTTCCTTGATCTTTTCCGATCCACGGCGTCTGCCCCCTTGCGCCCTCTTCGGCAGACCAAGCCCGGAAGTGGAGGCGCCTCGACTCTATAGCGCATCGCCGTCGGTTTCACCCGTGCGGATTCGCACCGCGCTCTCGACCGCAGTCACAAAGACCTTGCCATCACCAATGGCGCCGGTGCGCGCCGCGCTTGCCACCTTTTCCACCACCTGCCGAGCAATCTCCGAAGAGACTACCATCTCGATCTTGATCTTCGGCAGGAAATCGACCAAATATTCCGCTCCTCGATATATCTCTTTGTGGCCCTTCTGACGACCGAAACCTTTCACCTCGGTAACGGTCATGCCCTGGACCCCCAGCGAGGTGACCGCGCTTTTCACATCGTCAAGTTTGAACGGCTTGATAATCGCCTCAATCTTTTTCATGCTTATCCCCTTTTCAGCGATCCGGCTACGTTTCTCCGTCACGACCCGCGGGCGCGGCGTTCATGGGGACCACACGCCCGCGCGAGCTTCTCTCATCAAAGATTGTAGGCCGCCTCCCCGTGAACAGAGGTGTCCACGCCGGCTACTTCTTCCTCCTCCGTGACCCGAAGACCCATAATCGCTTTCACCACGGAGAGAATAACGAGAGAGACCATGAACGAGTAGCCAATGGTCGCCAGAACACTGACGATCTGGATTCCGAGCTGAGCCGGATTACCAAAGAACAATCCATCAGCGCCGCCGATCGCCTTGGCGGCAAAGAGCCCGGTCGCGATTGCGCCCCAACTCCCACCGACTCCGTGAATTCCCACCACATCCAGCGCGTCGTCGTACCCGAGGCGGGACTTGGCCAGGACCGCCAGATAGCAGAGCACACCGGCCACACCGCCCACAATCACCGAGGAAACCGGCCCCACAAAACCCGCCGCAGGCGTTATGGCCACAAGGCCCGCCACCGCCCCCGAAGCCACACCGAGCGTGGTCGGCTTGCCCCGGATTATCCATTCCGCCAACACCCACGAGATCGCGGCTGTAGAGGTGGCCATGTGTGTCACGACGAACGCGTTGGATGCGCTCTCATTGGCCGCCAGCGCGCTCCCCGCGTTGAAACCGAACCAGCCGAACCAGAGCAGACCCGCGCCGAGCAGAGTCAACGTCAGATTGTGAGGCGTCATGGGCAGGGTTCCGTAACCCTTACGCTTACCGACCATGAACGCGCACGCGAGGGCCGCGACTCCGGAATTGATGTGGACCACGGCGCCTCCTGCAAAATCCAGCGCGCCCATCTTCTGAAGAAATCCCCCGCCCCATATCCAGTGACATATCGGCGCGTACACGAAGGTCAGCCACAGCAGCGTGAAGACGATGAAGGAGCTGAACTTCATGCGCTCCGCAAATGCTCCCGATATGAGCGCGGGAGTGATAATCGCGAACATGCACTGAAAAATCATGTACGTGGAACCAGGGATCTTCGTTTCGGGCCACAGGTCGGCGCCCACGCCCGTGAGCGCGAAGTGCTCCAGGCTCCCCACGAACCAGTTCCCTTGAGCAAACGAAAGGCTGAATCCCCAAAAAAGCCATACCACCGAAGCCAGTCCCATGAGGAAAAAGCTGTGCATCATGGTGGAAAGCACATTCTTGGCCCGCGTCATCCCTCCGTAGAACATGGCAAGCCCGGGAGTCATCAACAGGACCAGCGCCGAACTGGCCATCACCCATGCCGTGTCGGCAGCGTTCATCAGAAACACCTCCTCTGGTTATTGATCGCAAGGCGGAACCGTTGGCCCCCAATCCGGATCGGCCGCAGGGGTCGCGGATCGCGAGCTCGCGCCGGTCCTTGGTGGAGCGCTCGGTTACGTCGAGGGAGGAGAGGCAATGAGGGCGCCAATGGCGCGAAAAGGAGCGCGAAACTTACAACCCAGTGAAACCACGGTCTTTTATTGGAGAGGACTCGCACTGGAGATAAGGGCGGGACGATGGTCATACCTACGCGGAGGTATGTTTATTTATGTTATGCTACGTTCCGGTGCGAAAACGACGTGGATCGATGCCAAATGCCTTCACCCGCAACCCCATAACGCGTTCGGTCAATCCAAGCGCCCTCGCGGCTTTGGCCTTGTTCCCACGAGAGGCCTTCAGCGCGTCCTGGATCAGATCGCGTTCCACACTCCGCAGGGTGGCTTCCAGAGTTCCCACGTGCTGCGTGCCGCTTGCCTCCCCGGTCTGAAGGGTGGGTGGCAGATGATGTCCGTGGATCACGTCGTCCGTGCTCAGGAGAACCGCCCGGGCAATGCAGTTTTCCAGTTCTCTCACATTGCCCGGCCAGTGGTAGCTCATCAGCATATCTATGGCAGGAGTGGCGATGCGGCGAACCGATTTGTGCTCGGCCCTGTTGTGCCGTTCCACAAAATGGTCGGCCAGCAGAGGGATATCGGTTTTCCTCTCCCGGAGCGGAGGGACGTGGATAGGAAACACATTGAGCCGGTAGTACAGATCTTCCCGAAACTTCCTTTCTTCGATGAGCTTTTCCAAATCACGATTGGTGGCTGCCATGACCCGCACATTCGTCTTGATGGTCGCCGCGCCGCCCACTCGCTCGAATTCTCGCTCCTGGAGTACTCTCAGCAACTTGATTTGGGTCATGGCTGAGAGGTCGCCCACCTCATCCAAGAAGAGAGTTCCTCCATGCGCCAGCTCGAATCGGCCTTTTCGCGTGGAGATCGCGCCGGTGAACGCGCCCTTCTCGTGACCGAAGAGTTCGCTCTCTATTACCGATTCCGGCAGCGCTCCGCAATTGACCTTGATGAATGGTTTGGAGGCCCGCAAGCTGTTGTAGTGGATCGCGGAGGCCACTAATTCCTTGCCGGTGCCGCTCTCTCCGCGTATGAGCACCGTGGCGTCGCTCCTGGAGACCTGCGCGATGAGGTCATACACGGCCAACATGGGCTTAGAATTGCCCACGATGTTGGAGGGTTGGAAGCGTTGTTCCAGCTCGTATTGGAGCCGCTTGTTCTCTTCCAAGAGTTGGAGTCGCTCTTCCAGCGCGGCCTGACGCAACTTCACTGCCTGCGCGATCATCGATGCGATTATGGAAAGGAGTCGAACGTCTTCGTCAACCGTCTCCACGCCTTCAAAGAGACGATCCGCGCTCAGGGCGCCGATCACCTCGTTGCCGATCTTGATCGGCACACAGATGAAGGAGATGTCCTCTTTTTTCAAATCCCTCCGAGCCTTGGTGCGGTCGAGAAAGAGCGGCTCATCCGATATGTGAGGAACCGCTGCGGGCCGGCCTGTTTTGACGACCAGACCCGTCACCCCTTCGCCGGGCCGGTACCTGCCCCGCTCCTTTTGACGCTCCGACAGGCCGTGGGCCGTTTCGATGTAGATCTCGCCCGACTCCCGATCGAGCAGGGTGAGCGTCCCCCGCATCATGCCCACATGCTTGGCGATGGACTCCAGCACCGGGCCGACCACGTCACGCAGATCCATGCTGCGGTCGAGTGTCTGACTGATTTCAAAGAGGAGCGAGAGTTCGGTTATCTTTCGTTGAAGTCTTGAGTCCACCATGAGCCACCTTGATTGAGGCGCTGGGCGCGTGGATCGTGCCTGGGAGTATGCCGTCGACCAATATCTTACGGAATTGTAGGACAAATATCTCGAAATGGCAATTCGGTCTGACCGCAATACTCGGCCTCTTGGTATGTTGCTCAAGGCGCAAGGTGAACGCTCCCTACTTGCGTCCTTCCACAGGCCGCGGCATCATCAACAAAGAGATGTCCCATACGAGGGCCAGATGGAGGCCGGCATGATAAGGACGCACCTCTTGAGTTTCGCTCTTGTTCTGACGCTCGTAGTAGGTTGCTCCAAGGAGCCTGCTCCTTCCGGAAAGCCATTCAGAGGATTGAGTGAAGAATTTCCGCTCCAAATCGATCACCACGTTTCCGAAATTCGATTCCTTGTCGATCTTCAGCCCGCCGCGTTTTCCGGTGATTGGATGACGCATGCGCCCAGGTACCACGCTGTGGTTTGGAAAGGGGGGGGAGTGGCGCGTGAGGCCCTCCTTTCCGCGCACGTGGACGACGCTACTGTTTACGATGCGCTGGTAGCTCTGGGAGCGGTCCCAGGGAACAATCTCACAATGAAGGCGTGGACGGAACGGAAAAACAAGGAGAGTTCTGCCCCGGATCGACGCGTTCTCGGGACTCCGATCGAAGCGCGGGTATTCTGGGACGGGCTAGCGGAACCGGTTAAGCTCGAAGAAATGCTCTTGGATTCAGACGGCCGCGGTATCGATCTTCGATTCGGAGGCAATAAGGAGTTGATTCCCGTGTGGCGATCTGGTTGCATTGTCTGCCTGTACAGTTGCCCTGGGGGGAAGGTAAGTAGTCACGCTTACACAATCCGGGACTACGAGCAGGACGTGCGAAGGTTTTCGGTGAATTACTCCCTGGTTCCGAAGGGATCCAGGCGAGCCGTGGTGATTTTGCGAGTCCGCACAACCGCGTTCGCCAATCAACCAGCCCACGAGGATGGTTCCTGAGTGACTCCGATTCCGCTCGCGTCCGATTTGCCGCGGCACAGGATTTGCCAAAGTTTCATGGCGCCACGGGCGGGTCAACCGGAGGCTCTCTTGCAGCGCCATCGACCCGTTTCGAAAACGAGCTTGGTGGGCGCAGGAACAAAGGATAATAAATGGGACGTCAGAAGGCGTATCTCATCAGCCTCCCAGCGAGGCGAGAAGAAACAGGGCCTCGCCGCATAATTGAGGAGCGTGGCGAGATGGCCATACTTCATCCGGTCGGACCGGTATACAACCCCGTTTACTTCGACATCCATGCTGGTGAGGGCTATTTCCGCGGCGGACATTACCACGAACGCAAGACCGAAAATTTCTACGTCATCAGCGGCGCGTGCCGCATCAGACACGTGGATGTGGAGACAGGGGAGGAGGGCCTCCTGGTGGCCGCGCCTGGAGATCTGATCACCATCGCCCCACGCTGCGCTCATGCCCTGGAAGCGATCCGGTTTTGCCGGGTCGTGGAATTCTCCACTCAGGAGGCCGATTACGTGGAAGACACCTTCCCGTACGACTTCGAGTAGGACGCGCGCCTTGCTCTACTCAAGTCATGCATCGATTTGCCTCACCCGCGACTTACTATTGCTGATATGTTTGGAAGACTCTGACAGTCTGGAGCGAGACTTCTCCTCTTGCCGGCAATGGCCTCACCAGGATAAGCAAGCTCCCGTCCGGTGATACGACTTTCAAGAGGTTCGGAGACTGTTGTGAGTTGGCTTCCGTCAGAGGCAGCCTCGATCGGGGGGCCACCACTGAACTTCCACGCATAAGCCTTTTGATTTCAGGGACCAGCGCTCGTATGGTCGGTATGTGCGAAAGCGCATCGCTCAGACTTATCAGGCGCTGGCGAATCAGCTCCGCTCCTCCTTCTGAGACATCCGCAAGAGTGACTGAGGCTTCGACCCGAAAACTGCCGCTCGCAGTCCTACGCAGCCGTTCCAATCGTCCGCCCACATTCAGATCACGGCCGATATCTCGCGCCAAAGCTCTCGCATAGGTTCCTTTGGAACAGACCATGTGCAAATCGAGGAGCGGCGGTTTCCAATCAAGCAGGGTGAGAGAAAAGATCTCTACTTTGCGTGGAGGCAGATCGACGAGCGTCCCGCTACGCGCCAGCTTGTACAGCGGGACGCCCTCTTTCTTGACCGCTGAAAAGTGAGGCGGAACTTGGTCGATTACCCCGCGATAGCGCTTTAGGACCTCTTCAATCTGCTCCGACGAGATCCCTGATGGATCTCCGGAGCGCATAACTCGCCCTTCGCGGTCGTCGGTGTCGGTCTCTTCACCCAGCAGGACCGTGGGCAGGTATTCTTTCTTTGCTTCGTCCAGATAGTCCAGAGCCCTGGCGCCTGCCCCGACCAAGATCACCAACAGCCCCGAAGCAGCGGGGTCGAGCGTGCCGGTATGCCCCACCTTTGCGGGCCGAACGAGCTTCTTGACTACGCGAACCACGTGACTCGACGTTACGCCTTCAGGTTTGTCAATGAGAAGTATGCCGTGCATGCGCGGTGCTGAAAAAGTAGTGAGCTTCCATACATAAGAGGACGCCGCAACGAATCATGGAGGCTTCGGCGAGCGCCCCGGAGCTTTGCTTCGAAAATCCGCAGCGTCAGTTCACATTACAGCATTTGAAGATCGGGCCAATATCGCCGCTGCGCATCCAGAGATTCCGCCAAGGACTTCCGAGCACGCGGGCGCATATCTTCAACCGAAACCGCCTCGGGCGTGGCCTCCCCATCCGGGTCAAAAGAAGACAGAGAACCCAGCAACTTCGCCACGGAACCTCTGAGCGCTTCCAGACTGTAACCGCCCTCTAGGGCAAATACGAGCCTTCCGGAGCAAAGCTCGGCCGCCAGGCCCATGAGGATGCGTCCCATTTGGTCGTACCCCGACTCCGTGAGCGCCATGCCGCCCAGAGGATCGGTGTGGTGAGCGTCAAATCCGGCTGACACCAGAATGAGCTGCGGCTTATACGCCCGTAGAATGGGCGCCACCAGAACCTGGAAAATGGCGACATAATCCTGGTCGCCCGCGCCGGCCTCCAGCGGCACATTCACCGTGTATCCTTCGCCTTTCCCCGATCCGACCTCACGGGTCGCGCCGGTGCCGGGGTAATAAGGATACTGATGAGTAGATATGAAGAGCGCTCTGGGATCATCATAGAATGAATGCTGCGTCCCGTTTCCGTGGTGAAGGTCCCAATCCACGATTGCTATACGATCCATTCCATGCTTGCTCATCGCATGTCGCGCCGCCAGGGCGACATTATTGAACAAACAGAAACCCATCGCGCGGTCGTATTCCGCGTGATGGCCCGGGGGCCGAACCAGCGCGAAGCCATTGCGAACCTTGCCTTCCACCGCTTCATCCACCAGGTTGAGTAAGCCGCCGACCGCTTTGATCGCGGCATCCCAGGAATGGGCGCTCGTTGATGTGTCCGGGTCCAAGTACGTGCTCTGCCGACCCGCTGTTTCCGCGATCCGATCGACATAGCGCGCCGCGTGATTGGTCGTGAGTTCATCCCGCGCCGCCGCTCGCGGCGGCGCCTGCTTTAGGTTCAGGTTGGCGCCCTGTTTGTCCAGCATGGCATAAACCACCTCCAGCCGACGAGGGCTTTCAGGATGGTGCGCACCCATGTCGTGAAGAAGATAGACGGGATCCCTTACTATTCCGGTAGGCTGCATAGCCTTATTCCTTTCCTGGATTACCAAACCCCTTTGGAAACGGCGCCCCACGTTACCACCGTCATTCAAGGCCAGTCAACGCTTTTCGGCCTCTCCAACCGGCGCGAGACGCTCAAGAAGCACATCCTCGCCTAATGTATCGACGTTGACAGCGAAATGAGCTTCCATTAGAGTCGCTCGCAATGGAGGATAATTCGATGCTCCTGGCGATAGACGTGGGGAACACCAATACCGTCATCGGGATTTTCGACGGTGATCGGCGAATAGGCAGTTGGCGCATCCGCACGGTGGAGGACGCGACCGCGGACGAGTACTTGGTTGCGTTGCTGAATCTGGCTCGGGCCGGGAATCTCAACGTTCTCGATATCGACGGCGTCATTATCTCATGCGTTGTTCCGCCGTTGATGGGAGCGCTTGAAGCGCTGTGCAGGAGACATCTGAAACTTACACCGCTCTTTGTCGGTCCGGGTATCAAGACAGGTATGCCGATCAGATACGATAATCCCCGGGAGGTGGGCGCGGACAGGATCGTCAACGCGGTCGCGGCCTATGAGAAATACCGCATAGCGCTTATTGCAGTGGACTTCGGCACGGCCACGACCTTTGACTACATCAATCAAGCGGGTGAGTACGAGGGAGGCTGCATCGCGCCGGGTGTGAAGATCTCCGCGGAAGCCCTCTTCCATCAGGCTTCCAAACTTTTTCGCGTCGAGTTGACCGCGCCTGCGCGGGTCATAGCAAAAGACACGGCCTCCGCGATTCAATCGGGAATCGTGTACGGTTATGCGTCCCTCGTAGACGGCATTCTCATGCGCATGTTCGAGGAGCTTGACTCGCGGCCGCGTGTCATCGCCACAGGCGGCCTTGCGCGAGTGATCTCCGCGCACACTAAGCTGGTGGACGATATCGAAGATGATCTGACTATGGAGGGCCTGCGTATCCTTTACGCAAGAAACAGCCCGCCAAAGGGCGCTTGATGGCAGCGCTCTCTACGTCAGTCAATGAAGCTCCTTCCCCGTCGAGACCTGTCCTTTGATAGGCCTGCCCGAAACGCCGACAACCAATGCTCTGTCCCGCGTCGCTTCCGGGAAAACCACATCTGACAATCCGCGCGCCCTGGGAGCCTCGGGTCACCTTCTGAGCCGACTACCGATTTATGGGTAACATCCGGCCTTGCACTCCGCGACGTCCTGTGAGCACTTCCACATGCAACTGTACCAAGGCTGGGAGCCCTGGTGAAATCTTGCATGACAGCTCTCGCGGCAGGCGTACCCGGCTTTGTTACACTGTTCCACGCAGGAAGCGCTCAGGCTTTTCACAGGCGCCTGCCGGGGAGAACGATCAATCGGGCACTGCCACCCGACACAGTCACATGGGTCAAGCATCGCGGCGAGCAACGCGATGCACACCACCACCAGCACGGTTGATAGACGCATTGTCGGACCCCCCTTGGTCAGTTGATGAAACGTATGACAATTGTTTAATTATATCATTACGGTACCTGATCGACGATCTTTGGAATGAGCGTGTCCTGTCTCGTTTTCAAGCGGGCAACAGCGAACGAGCGCTACGCGTCGTTCTGCGTGCGCTTTTCGGCCCTTGACCCCTCCCGCACAATGCTTATTGTTTGGAAGAGCCCTTGAGCTCCTCCCCCTGGTGCGCAAGGGGGCTCGCTCCTCCGGGATTGTGCGATGGGGTCCCGGAGGCAGTACATCGGGATGAGCGGAACTCGCGGGAGGAAGTTGTTCCGGGCTCTGCTTTTCCCCAACAAAGAAAGATCCCGCGAGGCGCGCGTGTCTCGCGGGATCTTTTCGTTCCAGCATTGGATACAGTCTGAAGCAGCCTTCACAACCCTCCTTTGCCAAGAGGGATCACGAGGGCTCTTCAAGAAACTAGAAGACGCCCTTGACCTTTCCTGTCTCCACATCCACGTCAATGCGACGGAAGGCAGGGTTGGAGCTTGTTCCAGGCATCAACGAGATGGCGCCGGCCACCGGCACCACGAAGCCCGCGCCCTTATACGTAAGGATGTCTCGCACCGGCAGCACCCAACCTTTCGGAACGCCCTTGATGTTGGGGTCATGGGAGAGGCTGAGATGCGTCTTCACCATGCAGGTGCCCAGCTTGGCGGTGTCGGGATCGGCCTCCATCAGCTTGAGCTTCTCCTGAGCTTCGGCAGAATAGCTGACGCCGTCCGCGCCGTACACCTCTTTCGCGATCACTTCAATCCTCTTGCTCAGCGGAAGGCTGAGTTCATAGAGGAGCCTGAATTCATTGGGCTCTTCGCATGCATCAACGACCGCGTCGGCAAACTCCAGGGCTCCGTCTCCGCCCTTGAGCCAGTGCTCGGAAACCGGCGCACGAGCACCGGCAGCTTCCGCGATACGCTTGACCGCCGCGATTTCGTTCTTCGTATCCGTGTAGAACGCGTTGATACACACCACCGGATTGATGCCGGCTTTCTTGACCGTATTGATGTGATGGACCAGGTTCTCGCAGCCCTTCTCGACCCATCCCACGTTCTCCTCGGAATATTCCTTGGGCATGGGCAGGCCCGGCCTGGGAACAGGCGCGCCGCCATGACACTTGAGCGCTCTGATGGTGGCCACCACAACCGCGCAGTGCGGCTTGAGCCCGGAGAAGCGGCACTTCAGGTTCCAGAACTTTTCGAATCCGATGTCGGCCCCGAATCCTGATTCCGTCACATGATAATCACCGAGCTTGAGACCTACCCGGTCAGCAATGATGGAGGACTGGCCGATTGCGATATTGGCGAACGGACCCGCGTGTACGAATACCGGCTGCCCTTCTATGCTCTGCAACAGGTTGGGGTTCAGGGCTTCCACCATCCATGCGGTCATCGCGCCGTCCACCTCGAGATCTCGGGTGGTGACCGGCTTGCCGTCCTTACTGGTAGCCACCACGATGCGGCCCATCCGTTCACGCATGTCTTTCAGGTCTGTCGCGACCGCCAGAATGGCCATGAGCTCGGACGACACCGCAATCCCGAACTTGGACTGCATCGTAAAGCCGTCCATCTTCCCGCCGATACCGATCATGATGTTCCGCAGGGCCTGTGCGCAGAAGTCAATGATCCAGCCGAATTCCACTCTTCGAGGATCGATGTTCAGCCGGGGCTGGCCCCGTTTGGCCCATTCCGCGTCGTCGTAGTTGAATTCATGCTGAATTCTTGACGTGACGGCAACCATGGCGAGGTTGTGGGCGTTCATGATCGCATTGATGTCACCTGTGAGACCCAGCGAAAAAGGCGTGAGCGGTATGCACTGAGCCAGACCGCCGCCTGCCGCGGACCCTTTGATGTTCATGGTCGGACCACCGGAAGGCTGCCGGATGGCCGCCACAACGCTCTTCTTGCGCTTGCCCAGACCTTCCACCAGACCCATGGAGCAGGTGGATTTTCCTTCACCAAGCGGCGTAGGGGTGATCGCGGTCACGTCGATGTACTTGCCGTCCGGTCTGTCTTTGACTCGCTTGAGCACCTTTCGGAAGTCCACCTTCGCCACATAATGACCGTGCGGAAGAAGCTCTTCTTCCTTCAGCCCCAGCTCATCCCGGAGCTGATAAACGGTCTTCATGGTCTCTTCGGCTGCTTCGGCCACCTGCCAGTCAGCCATCTTGGTAGGATCCAGAGCCATAAATACCTCCTCAGAGAAATTTACACCCGAAAGCAGGTAACCCTGCCGGATTGGGATTCATGATGCGCGTGATCGAAGGCACCAGAACGCAGAACCGACCGTTGATTGTAGTTTATTCCGCCCTGCCTGACAACAAAAAAAGAAATGCTAGGAGCGGTTATGCAACCCGCCAGAACGCGCAAGAAGTTCGTGTGCGTCGGCGAGGGTCAGGACGCTTCCTCCCTGCCCGTCTAGGGCTCCAGTCGCTACGCGCTGAGAATGTGCCTTGCCGCGTTCTTGAAGACTGCGATCCCCTGGCCTTCTTCAGGGAGATCTTCGCGGGTCCAGTGGGGATGGTTGGTTCGATGGTTGAAGGCTTCGGGGTGCGGCATGAGGCCGAAAACCCTGCCGGTCGGGTCGCAGAGGCCCGCGATGGCTTCGTGGGAGCCATTCGGGTTGTATGGGTATTCCATCGTCGGCTCGCCCGTCTCAGGCGACGCATATCTCACCGCGGCCTGATGCGATTCCACCAAGCTGCGCGTGGTCTCCTCGTCAGGCCCGATTATCTTGCCCTCTCCGTGGCGGACCGGTAGATAAAGGCGTTCAATTCCCTTCGTGAACACGCACGGCGACTTCGGGTCAACCGCGAGATGCGCCCAGCGGTCCTCGAATCGGCCGCGCTCGTTCGCGGTGAGGGTGATTCGCCGCGCGGTGTAATCCCCGTCGGATGCGGGCAACATGCCCAGCTTCACCAGCAGTTGGAACCCATTGCAGATGCCCAGGATGAGGCCGCCTCGGTGGATGAATTGCGCCAGGCGATCGATGAGCCTTTCTGAATTGACGCGGGAGTGTCGAATGCGATTTGCGCAGGCTTGCGCAGCGCCCAGGTCGTCGCCATCAAGGAAGCCGCCGGGAAACACTATGCACTGATAGTCGGCCGGATCCACTTCACCCCTGGACAACAGGTTCAGATGGACCAGGTCGATCTCTCGGAATCCTCCCAGTTCCAGGGCCCTGCGGGTCTCCAGTTCGCAGTTGATGCCGTGTCCTGTGGGAACCAGAGCTTTCAGTTTCATGCAGGGCTTTCGCTCCAGGGGATCGTCAGAAGAGCGGTTTGACCGACTCCAGCGCGAGCCCCAAATAGGTCGTGGGGAAAATTCCGATATAGAGCACGCCGGCGGTGGAAATAATCAGAGCCGCCGCGGTGGCGGGGGAGAGCTGGAGCGCGGCCGGCTGAGTTTCAGGGGTTTCCATGTACATCTTCATGATGACCCGGAAATAGTAGAAAACCGACACAATGCTGGTGAGCACGGCAATAATAACAAGCCAGATATAACCTTGAGCCAACGCAGCGCTGAATATGGTGAACTTGCCTATGAACCCTGCGGTGGGTGGTATTCCTGCTAATGAAAACATGAAGATGGACATGGCTACCGCGAGCAGCGGGTTGGAATTGCCCAGTCCCCTGTAATCCTTCAGCATGATCCGCGCTTCGCCCTTCCTTCCCACCAGAGCCACGATTCCAAAAGCTCCCAGGTTGGTGAAGGTGTACGCGAGCAAGTAATAGAGGACGCCCGATATACCCGCCTTTCCCCCGGCGATCATCCCGATGAGAATGTAACCCGCGTGCGCGATACTGGAGTATGCAAGCATTCGTTTGATGTTCTCCTGGACGACCGCAGCCACATTGCCCAGGATCATGGTCAACACGGCCAGCGCCCACAGGATCTGCGTCCAGTCGACTTGGAACTGGGTCAAAGCTTCGAAGAAGACCCGCACGAACGCAGCAAACGCCGCGGCTTTCACACCCACTGACATGAACGCCGTCAGCGGCGTGGGCGCGCCGTCGTACACGTCAGGCGTCCACATGTGGAACGGGACCGCGGATACCTTGAAGCAGAAGCCGACCAGTATCAGCCCCATGCCGGCCTTTGCCAGCAGGCCCACTTGACCGGCCTGGAAGTGCTTCGCGAGTCCGGTCAGTGACAGCGTTCCCGCGGCGCCAAAGAGAAGAGCCGCTCCGTACAAGAACATCCCGCTCGCAAAGCCGCCCAATATCAGATACTTCATCGCGGCTTCTTTGGATTTGACGCTCTCCGGCAGTCCGCCGGCTAAGATGTAGATGGAGATGGAGAGGGTTTCCAAGCCGATGTAAATCATCAGGATATGATCGCCGCCCACCATGAACATCATGCCTGCGGCGGCAAAGAGCACGAGCACGAAGTACTCGTACATCGCGATTCCTTCATCCTCCAGGTACCGCACAGACATAAGAATGGTCAGGCCGGCCGCGATCAGGATTACGATGTTCAGGAACCAGGAGTAAGCATCTACCGCCAACATGTTGGAGAACGCGCTGTCGTTCGCGAAGCGCAAAGGATTATTTGCGATCAGCGCGGCGGCTATTCCCACAATGCCCACTGCGCAGGACACCACCAATACGCCACGGCGCAAAAACCAACCTACCACAAGGATAACCACGCCCGCAGCGCACAATAGCAACGCGGGAAGAATACCGACAAAGGTTAGTTCGGGTAACGAAATCATCCCCTATGCTCCTGATTGCATCGATCAGCGATCATTCACCGCTCTCCGAGAATGGGATTGCGCCGCCAGATCCAGTGCGGAAAGCTTTTTCCCGTTCTCCTGATCGAGGACCGCGGCCTTCTTCACTTCCACCTGTTTCAAGAACTGTTTAACTGACGGCTCCATCGGCTTCAAGAAAGTGTCCGGGTATACACCGATCCAGACCACAAATACCACCAGCGGCGCGAGCACGACGATCTCCCGATAGCTCAGGTCTTTGAGGCCCACATTCTTAGGATTGGTGAGTTCGCCGAACATGACCCTCTGGAACATCCACAGCATGTACACCGCGGCGAATATCACACCCGTCGCGGCCAGAACGGCAAACCAGGGATACACCTCAAAGGTGCCCAGCAGGATCAGGAATTCGCCCACGAACCCGTTGAGCCCCGGCAAACCGATGGACGAGAGGGTAAAGATCATGAAGAAGACCGCAAAGATCGGCATGACCTTTGAAATACCGCCGTAATCCTCGATGAGCCTCGTGTGTCGCCGTTCGTAGATGATCCCCACAATGAGGAATAGAGCCCCGGTGCTCAACCCGTGGTTGATCATCTGCAGGATGCTCCCTTCCACCCCGCGCACATTGAACGCGAACATTCCCAGCATTACGAATCCCAGATGGCTTACACTGGAAAAGGCCACCAGCCTCTTCACGTCCACCTGCACCATCGCAACCCACGCTCCGTAGATGATGCCGATCAGGGCCAACACCATGATCCACCAGGTCGAATCAATGGCCGCGTTGGGGAAGAGCGGTATGGCGAAGCGGATGAAGCCGTACGTCCCCATCTTGAGCAGAACCGCGGCAAGAACCACGCTGCCCACGGTCGGCGCCTCGGTGTGCGCGTCCGGAAGCCATGTGTGGAACGGAAACATGGGCACTTTGATGGCAAACGCGAGGAAGAACGCGAGGAACATCCACAACTGGGCGTAAATGGGAACCGGGAAGTCGTAGAGCTTCAGCAGATCGAAGGTGTACTCTCCCGATGCGCTGCCGGCCATAAGATAGAGCGCCAAAATGGCGACCAGCATCAGCAGGCTGCCCACGACGGTGTAGAGCACGAACTTTATCGCGGCGTAGAGCTTCCGGGCCGGGTTCCCCCAGACTCCGATGAGCAGGTACATGGGAATGAGCATTACTTCCCAAAAGACGTAGAACAAGAAGAGGTCCAGCGAGACGAAGACTCCCATCATGCCGGTTTGCAGCGCCAGCAGGGAGATAAGGAACTCTTTGACCCTATACTTGATGTCTTCCCACGAGGCCAAAATCACGATCGGTCCCAGGAGCCCGGTGAGCAGCACAAGAAAAAGGCTGATTCCATCTATGCCGAGCTTGTACGAAATTCCCCACGTCGGCACCCAGACGTGATACTCGGTCAGTTGCATGGCTGCCGAGCTCGCGTCAAAGAAATAGTACGCTGCGGCCGACGCGGCCAAATCCAAGAGCATAGATACGAGCGCGATCGTGCGCATGAGCGTTTCATACGCCCTGCCGACAAATAGCAGGATCACCGCGGCCACGAGGGGAATGAAGACCACAAGACTCAGCAACGGCAAGGATGCAAGATCCATGGAAGGCATTCCTCCATGCATTATCGAAATACCAGGTAACCGATGACCGCGAGCACGCCCAGAAGCACCGACAACGCATAGTCGCGTATCAGACCTGTTTGAAATCGGCGTAACCCGCTGCCCCACTCTCTGACAAGCGCAGCCAAACCGTTGACGATCCCGTCAATGACCGCGTCATCGAAGTACTTCCAGAGGAACCGGGAAAAACGGACGATTGAATTCACGAAGAGAAAATCGTAGAGTTCATCTATCCAGTACTTGTTGTATACAAGCGTGTGCAGGCCCTTGAATTCTTTGATCACCTCGTCCGGGGCCGACGGATTGGTGATGTACATCCAACGGGCCAGGAAGAAGCCCACCACCGCAATTCCCAGAGAGATGCCCATAAGGCCCAATTCCAGCGCCAGACTGTGGTGTCCGCCGTGGGCGCCCGCATCGATAATGGATTTGGCCGGAGCAAAGACCGGAGCTAGGAAGTCGCCGAACACGTGCCAGTGCGGGATGATCGGGATACCGACCAGTCCGCCTACAAGCGAAAGGACTGCTAACACCACCAGCGGAGCCACCATGATCGGTGGCGATTCGTGCAGGTGGTGGGCCGTGTGCGCGTCTACCCTCGATTCGCCCCAGAAGGTCATGAAGACACTGCGGAACATATAGAACGACGTGACAATCGCCGCCACCGCCCCCCAAATCCAGAAACCAAGGTGTTTCTCAAAGGCGTAAAAGAGAATCTCATCCTTGCTGAAGAAACCGGCAAAGGGAAAGATCCCGGCAATGGCCAGTGTGCCGAAAATATAGGTCCAGTGAGTCCAGGGGAGCTGTCTTCTCAAGCCACCCATCTTGCGCATATCCAGCTCGCCGGCCATGGCGTGCATCACGCTCCCCGCGGCCATGAACAAGAGCGCCTTGAAAAACGCGTGCGTCATCAGGTGGAAGATGCCCGAAGCGAATGCGCCCACGCCGCAGGCCATGAACATGTACCCGAGCTGGCTGATGGTGGAGTATGCGAGCACTCGCTTGATGTCGAACTGGGTCACGCCGATTGTGGCCGCATAGAGCGCAGTGGCGCCGCCGATCACCGCAACGGTGTACAGCGAGATCGGCGCCATCGCGAAGAGTATGCTGCACCGCGCGACCATGTACACGCCCGCGGTGACCATCGTGGCCGCGTGAATGAGGGCGCTCACAGGGGTAGGGCCTTCCATCGCGTCCGGAAGCCACGTGTAGAGCGGTATTTGAGCCGACTTCCCCGTTGCTCCCACGAAGAGGAGCAGAGTGATGCCCGTGACCAGGATTCCGCCCTGAACGAGCTGCTTGGGCGCTGCGGCAAAGATCTCGGTATAGTTGAACGTTCCGAAAGTCACGAAGAGCAGAAACATGCCGAGCATGAACCCGAAGTCGCCGACCCGGTTGACCACGAAGGCTTTCTTGCCCGCGTCCGCAGCGGATTTCTTTTCATAGTAGTAGCCGATGAGCAGGTAAGAGCAGAGGCCCACTCCTTCCCATCCCACGAACATCAACAGGAAATTGTTGGCCGAGACCAGGATAAGCATGGAGAAGACGAAGAGGTTCAAGTAGCAGAAATATCGCCGGTAACCCACCTCACCGTGCATGTATCCGATTGAATAGACATGGATGATAAAGCCGACCCCGCTCACCACCATCATCATAACCATGCCGAGCGGATCCATGAGGAAGCCCACGGGGACATTCAGGTTCCCTGAAACCATCCACGTGTACACGACCTTTTCCACGGATCGGGAGGCCGGATCGACCGCCAGAAGCTCTTTGAGGATCAAGCACGCCACCACGAAGGAGGCGCCCACGGAGAGCGAGCCCACCCATCCATTGACCTTCTCGGGCCACTCCCTGCCGAATACGGCGTTCAAGAAGAAGCCGATCAGCGGAAAGAGAGGAATCAACCAGACCAGATCAAACATCCCAGGCTCCCAATCTCAGTTTAGACGAGTGATGCCACTTGGGCTCATACGCGTGCCCGAATGGCGTTCGTAACCTACCACTTCATGACCCGAAGATCGTCGATGCCCACGGCGCCCTTCTGCCTGAATATGGCCACAGCGATGGCCAGGCCCACAGCCACTTCTGCGGCTGCCACCACCATAACGAACAGCACGATCACCTGCCCTTCCACGGAACCCAGATGACGGGCGAAGGCCACGAAGGCCAGATTTACCGCATTCAGCATCAGTTCGAGGCACATGAGCACCACGATGATCTGCGCACGGACCATCACCCCCACTGCCCCGAGAAAGAAGAGGATCGCGGACAACACCAGATAGTGATCTAAGGTAAGCATTTCTCTTTCCTACAAAAACAGCCGCCCGGCGCCGGAGAGGTCGATCGCGAGGACCGCCTCACCGGCCCTTCCGGACGAGGATAACCGCGCCGATAATGGCCGCAAGAAGCAGCACCGACGCAACCTCGAACGGGAGCAGATACGTGGTGAAGAGCTCTCGCGCAACCAGTTCCGTGTTTGTAAGATGCTGAGCCGCTTGCGCTTGGGGGGCCGCAGTTTGGCCACCCACTTTGAATACGGTCAAGATGACACCAAAAATCGCAAACGCGACCAGCGCCCCGGCCCAACCTCGCACAGCGGACAACTGACTGAGCAGGTCGGCCTGGGTGATGTTTACCAGCATCACCACAAAGAGGAACAAGACCATGACCGCGCCCGCATAGACGATCAGTTGAACCATGGCGATGAATTCCGCCTCGAGTTGAAGCATCAAACAGGCCACACCGATCATGGTGAGTATCATGAAGAGCACATTGTGCAGCGGCCTGCGCAGAAAGACAACGAAGACGGCCGAAACGACCACAATGAACGAGAGAATGTAAAAGTAGACAAGTTCCATGAGTATTCCCCCGACCTCCCAGAGTAAGTGGCGTTAACCGGCCTTTCTCTTTTCGACGACGTACCGCTCTTGCGGAGACTGCAGGAGGGCCTCCTTATCGTAGATAAGATCTTCACGAGTATATTCGGCCAGCTCATAGGCCGTGGCCATTTCAATGGCCTCTTTCGGGCACACCTCCACGCAATGGCCGCACCAGATGCATCTTCCCATGTCTAACACGTAGCTCTCAGGGTACTTGCGGTTGTCCGGCTCCGCGGCCGCCACGATGCTGATGCATTCCGCAGGGCACGCAGTCGCGCACAACATGCACGCCACGCACTTGATCTTGCCCGAGGCGTGCGTCTTCAAGACGTGCCTACCCCGCCACCGCCGCGCCAACTGGGGTTTCTCATCCGGATACTGGAGCGTTACCTTCTTCGCGAACAAATACTTTAAGGTAACTTTCAGTCCCTGTAGCAATGGGATGATCATCTGCCGCAACCTCACATGATCGTTGAAAATTGAATGCGTCACATCGGTCGCCGATTGTCGGTCGCCCGTCCGTGAGCTACAATCCCCGTCCCGTAAACTGGAGCCAGACCGTATAGATGAAGGCAGTCATCATCACGTTGATCAGCCCCACGGGCAGGAGCACCTTCCAGCCAAAAGCCATCACCCGGTCATAGCGCAGACGGGGATAGGTTGCCCGGACCCATATGAAGAAGAATACGAAAAAGAAGGTCTTGCCCATGAACCAAACGATGGGGGGGAAAATCGGGCCCTGCCATCCCCCGAAGAAGAGTGTGGTGATCAGCGCGCTTAGGAAGAGCAGGTGGGCGTATTCACCCAGGTAGAAGAGACCGAACTTCATGGAGCTATATTCGGTCTGATAGCCCGCCACCAGCTCGTTTTCGCATTCGATCACGTCAAAGGGTGTCCGGCAAATTTCCGCGGCTCCGGCGATGAGGAAGAGGAGAAATCCCACCGGCTGCCGAAACACGAACCACCTCAAAACGCTGCTCTGCTCCCCTACTATCTCAACAAGGCTCAGGGTGCCCGCGATCATAAGCACGCCCACCACCGCGAGGCTCAGGCCCAATTCATAGCTGATCATCTGCGCGCCTGTGCGAATGCCCCCGAGGAGCGAATACTTGCTGTTGGACGCCCAGCCGCCCAGGATCACGCCGTACGCGCCTAACGAAGATATCGCGAAGATGAAGAGAATACCCACGTTGATGTCCGCGATCACACCGGTATTGAGATCGAAGCGCTCCGCCGCTCCCCCGAGAAGCCGCTCCAGCCCCAGGCCCTTGGCAAAGGGGATCACTCCAAAAGGAATCAACGCACAAACCACAACGATCATCGGCGCGAGAATGTACACGACCCGATTTGCCTTGGTCACGGTGATCTCCTCTTTCGTGAGGAGCTTGATTCCGTCCGCGAGCGGCTGGAGCAGACCCCACGGCCCAACCCGATTGGGTCCGAGGCGCACCTGTATCCACCCCAGAAGCTTGCGCTCCAGCAGCGTGATGTACGCCACAAGGGTCAGGACCGCGCCCAGCACCAGGAGAACTTTGACCACAACCAAAATCATCGGAATGGCGGCATCCATTCGCTCAACCTTTCGTCATTCCTAGACCTTTTCGACTCTTACCCTCGGAGCGGGGTCATCCCACCGGGTCAACGTGTTCAGCTTCGCCTCAGAGAAGTGTTGCGGAACGATCACTACGCCCGCAGGCGCCCGCCGAGAGCCCTTCGCACGCACGGCAATCGACGCGCCGAAAGAATCGGTTATCCGCACCCTATCCCCATCGACCAGCCCCACGGCTTTCATGTCGGATCGATTCATCTCCGCGACCGCTCCCGCCACGACCTCCAGGAGCGAGAAACTGAATTGGGATATGGAGCCGGAATGAAATTTCAGGCTACTCGGTGTCAGATAGAAGGGACCGCCCTGATTCGGGGACGCCTGGAAGGTCGGCGCAGGTTGAAGTCGCGCTTTCCCCGCCGGAAAGCCGCCTTCATAGAGCCTGCGTTTGCCCGGATCGTCGGTGTCCACACAAGGCCACTGAATGCCCCGATCGCCGATGCGGTCGTATGAGACACCTTTGTACACATCCACCAGCGAAGCGATCTCATCCATCACCCGCTCCGGTCCGGGGTACGTCATCGCGGGCTTCCCCATCATTGCGGCCAAAGCGGTAAAGATCTCCAGGTCGCTCTTGTGTTCGACCGACTTCCATACCGGCTTCAGGCGCTGGATCATCCGTTCCGCGCTCGTCACTGTTCCGTTCTTCTCCATAAAGGATGCAACGGGAAGGACCGCATGAGCCAACCGCGCGGTCGATGTCAGGAACAGATCCTGTGCCACCAGGAATTGAAGACTGCCCAGAGCCCGCTCCACCTGGCCGCGGTTCGGATAGGTTTCCAGAGGATTCTCACCAACCACGTAGATGCCTCGAACGGCGCCCTTCTCCGCGGCTTCCAGAATCCCAGCCGCGTTCATGCCCGGTTCCTGCGGAAGCGGGCCGCCCCAGGCCTTCTCGAAGCGGGCGCGGCCTTCTTCGTCGGCCAGGCGCCGGAATCCGGGGAGGAGATCCGGCGCGAGTCCCATGTCGATCGCGCCTTGAGCGTTGGCCTTCTCCCCGAAGACGAATACTCCTCCTGATTCCTTGCCCACTTGGCCTGTTATCACCGCGAGGTTGGCGGCGGCTCGCGCCAGCAATACATTCTGCGCAGGCCGATTCATGCCGTCAGTAAGCAGAATCGCAGCCCTGGAAGCCCGAGCGAACTTCTCAGCGGCCTGGCGGATCGTGTCCGCGTCAACGCCGGTAAGAGCGCCCACCGCGTCCGGATCGTAAGGCGCAAGGGACGCGACCAGCTCATCCAGGCCGTCGGCCCGCAAATCCAACGCCTTCCGATCGAACAACTCTTTGTCGATGATCTCTTTGATCATTGCGAAGGCAACGAAGTGCTCGGTCCCGGGCTTGCACATGAGATGCGTGCCTCGGCGCCCGGTGAGCTTGGTCTTCACCGCGTCTATGACGATAAGCTCCCCCTTGTGCCGGCTCGTCGCCATGATGGCCTCGTTCTTGGCCACGGGGTGGGTTTCGGTAAGATCCGCCGCCAACAGAAGGATGACATCGGCTTCCCGTATCTCAGTAATCGAGTTCGTTGACGCAGGGAATCCAAGCGCCGACCCAAGCCCGTCCACCAGAGCCCTGTATCCGTATCCGCCGGCATGGTCGAGGTGCGGCGTTTCCATCACCGTCCGGGCGAAGCGATTGAAAACGTACGCCTCTTCATTCGTGAGTCGTTCGGATCCCAGGGCAGCGAGGCTTCCCGGGCCGCTGGAACCCTTGATGGCCATGAGCTGTTCAGCTACAAAGCTCAACGCCTCGTTCCACTCCACCTCCTGAAGGCTCCCATCCTTCCGGATAAGCGGCTTTTTCAGCCGTTGCTCCGAATAGGCGTACGGCCATCCGTACCGCCCTTTGACGCACAGATTGCCTTCGTTGTGGCTATCCGCGGGAGAAGACACCGCGACGATTTTCTTCTTACGCTCCGCCACGGTCAGCACACAGCCAAGGCTGCAGAAAGAGCAAACCGTGTTTACCCTGTTCACCTCAAACGCTCTGGCGGTTCCCACCAGCCATTTGGAAGCGATGGCGCCCACCGGACAAATCTGGGCGCACTGACCGCACAGCTCGCATTGAAGCGGACGTCCGAAGTCCGTGGAAACTTCGCATTCCATGCCGCGTTTGATGAAGCTCAGCTCGTTCTCGCCCTGGACTTCGTCGCAGATGCGGACGCACATACCGCACCGGACGCACAGATTCATGTTGAAACGAATGAAATGGGACTCATTTTCCACATGGTAGTACCGCGACTCGCGAGTGAACGGGAGTTCGGGCACCTCGTACTCGTGAACCAGGTCCTGCAAACGACAGTTCCCACCCGCATCGCAACTGGGACAGAGGAGCGGGTGAGATCTCAACAGCAACATTAGTTGCATTCGGCGGCTTTCAGCGAGCTTCGGTGTGTGAGTCGCCACTTCCATGCCTTCACGCGCGGGATTAAAGCAGGCCGGCATCGTGCGCGTTCGGCCTCTGGAGGTGACTTCCACTATGCACAACCGACACGCGCCGTAAGGAACCAGTCGCTTGTCGTGACATAGGGTCGGAATGCGAACTCCCGCCTTTTGCGCAGCCTCCAGAATACTGGCTCCACGCTCTACGGTAACTTCAACTCCGTCAATGGTCAGCGTAACCATAGAATCTTTCTCACCGCCAGGATGGTCTCAAAATCAATTCCATCAGCGCCGGTCGCCACTTATCGCGCCGTGCGCTCCATGTCAGCTTCTCATCTGATTGAGCCGAACTTGCAGTTCGTAATGCAGGTGCGGCACTTTGTGCACTTGGAGAGGTCGATCCTCGCCACCTGTTTCTTTTCCCAGATAACGGCGCCGGTCGGACATCCTCGGAAGCACATGCCGCACTTCGTGCATTTCTCTTCGATCACCTCGAACTTGATCAGATCCACGCATACCAGCGCAGGACAGCTCTTATCGAAGATGTGCGCCTCGTACTCATCTTTGAAATAGCGTATGGTGGAGAGCACCGGGTTGGAGGCAGCCTTTCCCAGTCCGCAGTGAGAGGTGGAGCCGATATGCTTGCCCAACTCTTGCAGGAACTCGATATCTCCCGCCTGCCCGCGGCCCTCCACGATGTCGGTGAGTTTCTCGTGCATCACCTTGAGCCCTTCACGGCAGGGCACGCACTTACCGCATGATTCCTCCACCGAGAAGTGCGTAAAGAACCGTGCGGTGTCCACCATGCAGGTCATATCGTCCATAACCACAACGCCGCCGGACCCCATCATGGCGCCAACGTCGGTCAGCGACTCGTAATCGATCTGCACATCTTCAAGGCCGTTGGGAATACAGCCGCCGGAGGGGCCGCCGATCTGAGCCGCCTTGAATTTCCTTTTCTTGGGAATGCCGCCGCCGATGTCAAAGATCAGGGTCTTGAGTGTGGTGCCCATGGGCACTTCCACCAGACCCACGTTGTTGATCGCGCCGGTCAAAGCAAAGACCTTTGTGCCTTTGCTCCCTTCGGTGCCGATGGACGCGAACCAATCACCGCCGTTGAGTATGATGGGATTGACGTTCGCGAAGGTCTCCACGTTGTTGAGATTGGTGGGCTGGTTCCACAGCCCCGCTTCCGCGCTCCGGGGAGGCTTGATCCTGGGCATGCCGCGCTTGCCCTCGATGGAATACATCAGCGCCGTGGATTCCCCGCAGACGAACGCTCCCGCGCCGGGATAGATCTCGATATCGAAGTCAAACCCGCTGTTGAAGACGTTCGGCCCCAAAAGACCGTACTCACGCGCGTCGTCTATGGCCTTCTGAAGCCTCTGAATCGCCAGCGGATACTCCGCCCGCACGTAGATGTATCCCTTATTGGCGCCGATCGCGTATCCGGAGACAGCCATCCCCTCCAGGACCGAATGCGGGTCACCTTCCATAACGCTACGGTCCATGAACGCGCCCGGGTCGCCTTCGTCACCGTTACACACGGTGTACTTGGGGAAATTGTCATACTTCCGGCACTCTTCCCATTTGAGGCCGGTGGGGAATCCACCTCCCCCACGCCCCCTGAGACCGGACTTCTTGACTTCTTCGATAACCTCCTCAGGAGTCATGGATTCAAGAGCCTTGGCCAACGCGGCGTATCCGTCCCTCGCTATGTAATCATCTATGCTTTCCGCATCGATCAAACCCCGGTTTCTCAGCGCGATCAGCCTCTGACGACCGAAGAAATCAATGTCGTTGATCAGCGGAACTCTGTCCTTCGCAGCGGGCTCTTTGAACAGGAGATCCTGGACGACACGACCCTTGAGCACGTGCTCTTCCACGATAAGCGGCGCGTGCTCGGGCTTGACCTGGTTATAGAAGACGCCGTCCGGGTAAACCACCACCAGAGGACCTCTGGCGCAAAAACCGTTGCATCCGGTCATAACGATTTGAACATCGTCATGGAGGTTTCTCTTGAGAAGTTCCTTTTGGAGCGCATCCTTGACTTCAAGCGAACCGCTGGCAATGCAGCTTGTTCCCGCGCACAGCAAGAACTGCATTCGATAATAGGGACTGGCACTCATCTATATTTCTCCACCGCCTTGTTCCGGAAGCGTGCGAGCGGATCGGGTCTCTCCGCCTATCGCTACTGGGCCGTGGTCTCGCTTCCCCGAGCAAGGGCGAAATCCTCCACGGGGTTCCCGGCCATCACATGTTCGTCAAAAATGCGTCGGGCCTTTGCCGAGTCGAGTTTCACGTACTTGATGGGGGACTGGCCCGCGACCTCCACGGTGATCATCGGTTCTTGGGCGCAAAGTCCTGCGCACCCCGAGTTGGTCAGGATGATATCGTCCAGGCCGCGTTCACCGATAATGTCCCTGAAGAGCACCATGATGTCCCGCGCTCCGGCCGCGATGCCGCACGTTCCCATGTGAACCGTGATCTTGGCGCGCTGGGCGCCTTCGCGAAGGACCATCCTGGCCTTCTGCTCTTCTTTGATCTTTTTCAAATCCTGTATGCTGATCTTGGCCATGATCGCACCTCCTGGCGCATCATTGCTCATTGATATCCTTCGAGAATGCTGACCGTATCTTTGGGCACGATGTTTCCGTGGGTGTCCGCTCCCACCAGGAGCACGGGGGCCAGACCGCACGCGCCCAGGCATCGCACCGCTTCGAGCGTGAAACGACCGTCGGATGAGGTCTCACCCACCGTGATGCCGACCTCTCTGGTGATGTTCTCCAGGATATCCTTCGCGCCCTTCACGTAGCAGGCTGTGCCCAAACAAAGGCGTATGGTGTGCCGGCCCCGGGGCGTGATGGTGAAAAACGAGTAGAAGGTTACTACGCCATACACGTGGGACGAGGTCACACCCAACATGTCCGCAACCCGGCCTTGAACCTGCTGCGGCAGGTATCCGACCAGCTCCTGCGCGTCCTTGAGCGCGGGAATCAAGTACCCCGGCTTGCCTTCGTACCGACAGAGGATATCGTCCAGTTGTTCGAGCTTTTCCGCGGGAATAGCCTCCACAACGGGCTCAACCTTCTTCTTGAGTAGCGCGTCTCGCTCTTCCACTTTGATTCCGCTCCGTAAAGAGAATCTCTGTTCGTGATAACGATCAACCCGCGTTTATTTCTTTCAGCCCCGAAGCCACACTCTTCCGGATGAATTCGATGACCGCAGGGTTGTTCAACGGGACTTCTTCAAGCTCCTCCCGGAGATCGCGAGTATCCAAAGAAAACTCGTTTCCGTCTTTCCTATGGAGATACGTGAAATCCACGTCCGGGTTACCTTCAATCAACGTGATCATGGTCACGGCCATGTCCCCAAGGGGCTTGCGGTCAATATGACTGTGCCGCATCGTCGCCCGAACGGTTGTGCCACGGCCGGGGCTCGATTCCACTTTCAGGTCGCCGTCCGCCTCCGCTGCCGTTTGCTGGAGCAAAGACAGGCCCATACCCACTTTCCGGGTAGTTCGCGTGGTCACGAACGGGTCGAGGGCTTTCGCCAGAAAATCCGGCGCCATGCCTCGACCATTGTCTTCAACCGTGATCGAAAGCCTGTCCTGTTGCGTGTCCTCCTCAACGGTTATCCGCACAAGACTGGCGCCGGCCGTAATCCCGTTTTCCGCCACATCAAGAATGTGCAGCGAGAGATCCTCCATCTCCGACCGCCAAACGGCCCGTCAACATCCAATATTCCCGCCGGTCGGCGGCGGCGCGGATCTTGGATCCGCATCCTTTTCAGCGCTCCGATCCGGGCGCCTCAACCCCGACAATTGCTCGTCCGTCCAGGCCGCTCAGGGCCTTGCGCAACTCGTCAAAGGTCGGTTCAGCCATACGAGCCAGCGTGCGCACCGCGCCGATGTCCGACGGCCTATGAGCGTCCGAAGATGAGACAAGCGCGTATTGCCTCGCCTGGACGCGCCGTTCTCGGACAGCTTCGAAGGTGGATCTTGGGGAGACCTCCAGGGCGTCGAGTTTCAGATTCGAGGGAATGAATCCCAATTGACTGAAAATCCCGAAGCCGTCCCGATCCACGTGAGAAGCGACCGCCAAGCCGCCGAGCTCGTGGATCTGGGCCACCACTCGGTCGGTGGGAATTGTGGTCGCGCCGATGAGGAGGCGCTCATCCAGGTCTTCGACCATATCATGCTCGTCCACCACGACCTGATACCCGAAGACCTTCTCGTCGTTCTGGCCGAATAGACGCGAATAGACCTCGTCCTGCATGGCCGTGGCCGCCTCAACCGACGGGAAAAGGCCCAGGATGTGCGCCTCTTCGGACGTGGTGACTTCAATGCCGGGGATCACCGAGAGTCCCGTGCCGGACGCGGCCCGAACGACTGCTGCTACATTACGGGCGGAATTGTGATCGCAGATTGCGATCATGTCCAATCCATGGTCACGGGCTGTTCGGACGATCCGCCGCGGGGTCATTTCGTCAATCTCGGTGCACGGCGACAGCACGGTGTGAATGTGAAGGTCCAGTCTGTAAAGCTTCAGATCGACCTGCGCGCCCCTCTCTTTTCATTTGGCTTTTCTCCCGCGGATAGGTCAGGCGCCCTGATCCTCCGTGGGAAACACATGTCTCGTGGCTACTCACCTCCTCAAGCCGCAACAAAAGTTTGCGAAAGACACGTTGCCGTGCTTACAGGCCCGGATCGAGCCACAAAGACGGTTCCGCGCGCAATTATCATTCCTCATGGTTTCGTCGAATCCCCATCTGGTACAGACGACCCGCAACTTCATACCCGGGAAGCGAACTCACCAAAATAGGGACCTGTTGCTCTTCAGCCTTCTCCAGCGTGTCCGCGTTCGGTTCACGGCCGCTGACTATGATGATGGCCGCCAGGTTGTTCAGAAACGCCACCGCCACGATATTCTGGTGGAGTTGAAGGGTTACCCAGAGGTCACCCTCTTTCGCGCCCGCGATGACGTCACTGAGCAGGTCGCTGACATACCCTCCCCGAACCTCGCGGTCCATTTGATCCTGGCCGGTTCGCACTTCCAGGTTCAGGGCCTTGACAACTTCCCCCAGGGTCATTATCCCCCCATTCCCTAGCGATCGACCTCTGCCAGCACGATGTCAATGCTGGAGAGAATGGCGATCAGGTCAGAGAGAAAAGCGCCTTTCGTCATGGTGGCGAGGGTCTCCAGGTTCACAAAGGCCGGCGCTCTCCACTTCAGCCGGTGCGGATTGGGGCCTCCATCGCTCACGAGATAGACCCCGAGTTCCCCGCGGGGTGACTCAATAGCCTGGTACACCTGGCCTACCGGGGCCCGGACGCCTTCCACAACAAGCATGAAGTGGTGAATCAATGCCTCGGTTTTCGTGTAAATCTCTTCCTGTGGCGGGAAGACCGCTCCGGGCTTAGTCGCCCGTATGGGACCCGGTTTCAACATGTCCAGCCCTTGCCGAACAATCTTGGCGCTCTCTCGCATCTCCCTAATGCGAACCAGGTACCGCGAATACACGTCGCAACCCTGTTCCACAGCCACTTGGAAATCGTACCGGTCGTACCCGGAATATGGTTCGGACTTCCTGATGTCCCACCCCACACCGGAAGCCCGGATCATGGGACCGCTGGCCCCCAGAGCGATCGCGTCTTCTCGGGACAGAATGCCGATGTTCTTGACGCGGTCCACATAAATGGGGTTCTTGGTCAGCAGCGCTTCGTATTCGTCCACCCTGAAGTTGAATTGGTCGGTGAACTCCCGAGCCTTTTCCACAAAACCGTCTTCCAGGTCCCGGATCAATCCGCCGATCCGAAGATAGTTAGGCATGAGCCGGCCGCCTGCGGTCAGCTCAAAAAGGTCCATAATGCTCTCCCGCTCGCGCAGGCAGTAGAAGAGCGGGGTCATGGCCCCAACGTCGTGTCCGTGGGTGCCCAACCAGAAGAGGTGGCTGAAAATCCGCGTCAGTTCAGCCATGATGACCCGAATCGTCTGCGCACGCTCAGGCGCTTCCACGTCGAGGAGTTTCTCCGCGGCCAGACAGTAGACAAAGGAATTGGTGGTCGCGCCCATGTAATCGCAGCGCTCGGCCAGCGGGATGACATTGTGCCAAGTCTTGGCTTCGCAAGTTTTCTCGTATCCGCGGTGCAGGTACCCCAGATAAGGGGTAATATTCACCACGATCTCGCCGTCCAACTCCACCACGGCCCGAAACACTCCGTGCGTGCTGGGATGGTGGGGACCCACATTCAGCTCGAATGTTTCTCTCACGCGGGTATCACCGGAACTCGCCGCCTCGCGCATGGCTTAACTTCCTTGCTCTACTTCTCGGGGCAGATCGGGGGTCTCTTCCTCAGATCCATCCAAGGAAAAATCCTTCCTCAAGGGATGGCAGGTCCATTCATCGGGCAGGAGTAACTTTCGCGGATCCGGATGCCCTCCGAAGGAAATGCCGAACATCTCCGCCGTCTCTCGCTCGTGCCAGTCCGCGGTGGGCCAGACGGCAACCACGGAATCGATGGCAGCCGGCTCTGAGTCGGTCTCGTCCACCAGAGCCTTGATTCTGAACCGATGATTGTTCCGGAGCGAATAGAGTTGGTAGAGCACCTCAAACCTCGGGTGATTTGGGAATCTATCCACGGCGCCCACGAAACTGAGGAAATCAAAAGCCAGCTCCGGATCTTCCCTCAAGAAGCGACAAACCGACGTGATTCGGCCGCGATCCACCGTGAGAGTTATCTGATCTCGGAACTGGATCTCGCCCTGGATCACTTCCTCACCGAATTGCGCGAAGAGCTTGTCCCGAATCTCTTGCTGGTTCATTGGGAAACAGCCTTGACGGATTTGAGTTTCGCCCGCCGGCCGCCGGACTCCTTCATCACCCGCGCGTGGAGCTGAAGCAGGCCGTCGATCAAAGCTTCGGGCCTTGGTGGACACCCCGGGACGTACACATCGACCGGTAGGTGTCGATCAATTCCCTGCACGACCGCGTAATTCTTGTAAATTCCACCGCTGCATGCGCACGCGCCCATAGCCACCACCCATCTTGGCTCGGCCATTTGCTCGTAAATCCGCAATACCGCGGGGAGCATCTTCTTCGAGGCGGTGCCCGCCACTATCATGAGATCGGCCTGACGAGGAGAGGGACGGGCCACTTCCATACCGAACCGGGAGAGGTCATACCTGCTCACAAAAGCGGCAATCATCTCCAGGGCGCAGCATGCAAGACCGAACCCCAGCGGCCACATGGAGGACTTGCGGGACCAGTTGATGAACCAATCCAAAGAGGTGACGTGCACCGTATTGTCGAGGTAACTGCTTATTCCCATTCCAAGGCCCCTTTTTTCCACACGTGTGCGAGCCCTACCGCCAAAATGGCGACGAAGATGAGCATCTCGACAAAGCCGAAGAACATAAGTTTGTCATAAATGATAGCCCAGGGATAGAGGAAGATGATTTCGATGTCGAAGATGATGAAGAGCATGCCGGTAAGAAAGAACCGCACCGAAAACCGACGCCGCGCGTCACCGATCGGGTCCATGCCGCATTCGTACGGCATCAACTTGACCTCGCTCGGCCTGTTGCGCCCCAGCAGCGTGGAGAGCGCCACTATGGCGACACCGATGAAAGCGGACAGGAGGAGGATAACCATGATAGGAAAATAGCTTTCGGCCATGAATGTTCTCCCACAGGGTAGAACGCCGCCGTCCGGCGGCACGGAGAAATGTCGGCTTTGGTCTCGAGAGCGATGGGCCAAAAAAAACAAACCTTTGTGAATCCCCGACAGACGCAACGAACAGGGCCCACAAAGATAAGATCATACTATGCTGGACCCCAAAAGCCCTGTCAAGATTTTTTTGGGAGTCCCGCAGCTCCGCTCAAGCCCCCCGGACCGAAAAGGAACAAGATATCCAAGCGCGTTCCTGCTCCAGGCTCCGACATGAGACGCATCACGTCGGAACACCGTTTGATGTTCGCCAGACCCATGCCCGCGCCGAACCCCATCTGCCGTATCCATTCAGGCGCGGTGGAATAGCCCGGCTGAAGCACCTGATCCAGATTCTCGATCCCCGGACCATGATCCACCGTGGAGACCTGGAGGCGATCTCTCCGTATGGTCACAAGGATCTCTCCTCCTACGTCCGTGTGGATCACCAGATTCATTTCCGCCTCATACACGGCCACCGCAACCCGACGCACCAGAGGCGGTTGCGCCCCGAGCCTCTGCAGTGACTTCTTGATCATAGTCGAGGCCTTCCCCGCGTTGGTGAAATCCCTGTCATCAACGATGTACCGGAGCACGACACTGGTGTCGTCGGAGCTGATATCTTCGAAGATGTGGCTGGCCCTATACCGCTGGAGCTTCTCCTGCTCTTTCTTCTGGTAACTCATCTCCATCTGGGTCAGCAGAGACCTCAAGAGGGTGCCGGTGGTGACGATACCGATCACCTTGCCCTCCCCGTTGAGGACCGGCAGTCTGCCAAAGCCCCTGCGTCCCAGGTTCTTTATCAATTCGATGACCGAGGTATCCCTGGTGACACTCTTCACGTCGGTGGTCATGTGTTCCTTCACGGGCCGAAGAAGCTGTCCTTTTTCCAGAGCGCCGATCACGTCCGAGATACTCACGATGCCGACCATGCGATCCCCTCGCACCACGGGGACGCCGGTTATTTGTTTCGTGTCCATGAGCTGTTTCACTTCGGCCATGGAGAGCTCCGGGTCCACCACAATCGTGTCCCCGGCCATGACGTCTTCCACTTTCATGGTGTAGAGGAGTTCTTCTACTTTGCTGATATCGTGATCGCCCATGATTACGAGAAATCTTCCTCGATCTTCACCCATCCCCTACCGGGCAACCCGGCCTGATAGAGTCTGCCGCACGCCTCGTACATGGTATAGCCGGTGCTGATAAGTGTAATTCCCGATTCTTGCGCAGCTTCCACGGTTTCCGGAGGAGGTGTCTTGTCCCGCACAAAGACTACCACGTTGATGCCGGCCATGTCTGCTGTGCGGACCACCTGGGGATTGGTCAGGCCCGTCATCAGCACCATCCCGTCGGTGCCGAACGCGAGCACGTCGCTCATCAGATCGGCTGCTCCGCCCCTCGGAACCTCACCATCCAGATCGCCGCTATTGACCAGGACCCGCCCCCCAAGGATCTCGATAATGTCCCGGATCGTCATGATGGCCCCGGAGATTGTCACAGTCAAAACAACGCATTTGACCAGTACGGAGACTCCTTGTCAAGATCCGGAGCAGCGGCGCGCGAGTTGTCAGGGGACCTCTTCCACCAAGACCACGGCTTCACCTTCAAGGATCCTTTCCCCGCGCTGGTTGTGGCAGACGGTCTCAAGGGTCACGATCGGTTTGTCTTCTCGCACATCCTTTACGGTCACAACAGCAGTGACTGTGTCGCCGGGATAAACAGGAGCGCGGAACGTGAGCGTCTGCCCAAGATAGATCGTGCCCGGGCCCGGCAGTTGAGTCCCCAGAACGGCTGAAATGAGTGTCGCTCCCCACATGCCGTGGGCTATAGGCCGTCCGAAGCGTGTCTTGGCGGCGAATGACTCGTCCACGTGGACCGGATTCCGGTCTCCCCCCAGATCGGCAAACGCCCTGATATCCTCCGGTGTTATGACCCGGCTCATTGATGCGTGATCGCCTTTGCGTGGAAGCATGACCGGATTCCCTCCTCGAATAAGATTTCCTTGTGTTCTCCGCGTCCGCCTGCGCTTGCCCGAATCTATGGTTCAATAATCATTAGTGTCGGGGCTTCGCGTCATTCAACCTACTAGCCACATGCGTCTCGGTCGTCCGATCCTTATGAGTCCATGGTAGCCCAACCTGCCGGAATTTGTGAAGTATGCGTGATAAGGCGCACGCCCGCGCCCTCGCGCGACAACTTGTGGCCGCCGAAAGGTCCCGTGCGCGCGCCAACCCGTTCACGGATTGGAACCGTGATCGGCTCTTCCGGTAAGAGCATCCGGACCCCGAGAGACAGAAAGATACGCCACATAAATCGTTTGACAAGATCGTCTGCGGAGACTACTAAGAACGAGTAGTTCCGCATAGTGAAATAGCCCGCGGCTCCCTCGCTCGTTGACGCTGCTATCGGTCAAACGCGATCCGACACCCGCGTGGACCGAAGTGAGCCCACGGAGAACGGCGGATTTCCATTTGTCGCGGATAGACGTTACTTACACGGGTGGTTGGACTCGTCAATCGTGGGGAAAGGAACCGGCGCGAAAACATGTCCGAGAAGAGAGATGATATGGATCTGGATATCCCGCAAAGACGCCCATCGTACATGGCGCCCCTGGTGCTCAAGATGGCTCAGGTGATGAATCGCATCGCGGGCTTCCCCGGGACGCCCGGGATCAGCCGGATAGCCGCGGACCTTGGCCTGGCCAAATCCACCACACATGGGATTCTCGCGGCCCTGGAACAGGTAGGATGGGTGCTCAGGGATCCAGTGACACGCAAGTACACCTGCGGCCATGCTTTCAGAGACCTTGCCCAGTCCGCGGAAATTTCGCTTCCCCTGGTGGGACACGCGCGGCCTCATATCAACAAGCTTGGTGGCGAGCTGGACGAAGACGTTTTCCTCGGCATGTTCACGCGTCATTACATATTGATCCTGGACCAGGTGGAATCGACCAAAAAGCTGAAAGTATCCACCCGAGCCGGCACAAGACTCTCTATCTTCGCGGGAGCGGCAGGGAAAGTGTTCCTGGCTTACGCCGACCAGGAGACCGTGGCAAAACTCCTTCAAGAAAACAAGCTTCCCCGCTTCACCCCGCGATCGATCACCGAGCGGGCGAAATACCTCGCTGAACTGGAGAAGGTGCGCAGGGAAGGGGTGGCTCTCGATAACGAGGAGTACATCCCCGACGTGAAAGCAGTCGCGGCGCCGGTCTTCTACGGCATGGGCTTGCGACGTCGAATCGTTGCGGGCATCTGGGTGGTTGGGCTCAGCTCGGAACTGACCGAAACAAAATTACGCAAAGCCGCCGGCCTGGCCAAAGAGGCCGCGGAAGCCATTACAAGGGAACTCTCCACCTTGACCGGACTGCGAGCCATGTGAGCGCTCAGGCAAAACCCGCGCTCAGCCCCCCGAGTTTCTTGACTGCGCAGGGAGGCGCGGGCTCTTGCTTGTGGAGCGCGCTGTAGATGTCGTCTCTCGCGGCATTGAGCGCCCTCAGCCCGGTTTCCAGGTCTCTCACATGCGGCTTGGTCACTCCCTTGGAAAAGCGCTGGTAGTGGATCCCCTCGCAACCTTCCAGAACGTAGAGAAGATCGTTCACCTTCCGTCTCCACTTGTCAAACTCACACACGTCGAACTGATGCCCGACGAACACGCGTCCTTCGCGCTCGGCTTCCATGAATTCCCTTCCCCGTGTTTCCAGCGCCTCGATCAGTTCGAGGGTATCGCAGTTGATGTTCATCTCTTTTTCTCTCGCTTTCACAGGTGATCTCCTGTTTTCGGACACGGTCTTTCATTCCCGCAACCGGTCGGCTGACGGCGGCCCTTCCAGGAGCGGTAGCCCCGCGCTAACGACCGGCGCCACACGAACACACATCGATCTTGCCTAAAATATGGCGCTCCCTTTCTCTTTAGTCAAACCGCGCGGCAATAATCAAACGGGAAACGAGGGTCACCGCGTCCCTCTTTCGAGCCAGGTATGAAGACCGGCCGGGCTTGACTCCTCGACAGATCTCGTGTACCCCCGTAACTCGATAATGAACGACGGTGGGAGCTATCCCAATGCGTCTGCGAAGGAGGAGACTATCGCAGGAAATGAATGGTAGGGCAGACCTCTCGCCTGCCCTCAGAACGACAGCCAGAGCCTGCCCCGAACTGGATCCGGGGATGCCTGTCCCACCAAGAGTGTAGATCGCGACCATGATCAAGAAAGGGCTGAACTTCATACAAATATTGGTCGTGCTCTTCATCGGCCTGGTCTGCGTGGCTGAGGCGCAAGCTCCGCCCGGTTACCCGATGACGGTCCCTCCAGGTCCGACAGCGCCGCCGGGAGGTCCTCCCGCAGGTCAGTTTATGCCGCAGGGAGAGTTCCAATACGCGTTCAGGCCCGACCTGTCCAACCCGGAATACGGCCATTGCCTTAACCTTGAAAGGAACTGGCAAAACCTCTGGCATGCGTACAATCAGCTTTACCATCAAGCGATGAGGATGAATCAGAGAGACCCGAATTACGTCCAAATGACCTATCAGCTTCGTGACCTGAAACTGCAACTGGACGCGGCTTGGCACGCTTTCAGTTCCAGGTGTATCTATTTCCCCGATCCCCGCAAACCCTGATCGCGATACTGCCGCAAAGAGCCCACATGCTTGAAAAGAAAGCAGCCTTAACCTCGCACCCGGATTCGGAGCCTGAAAATGCCGCGCCGGTCGCGGAGATTTCCTTGTCAGAGGTCTCCTATTCCCGTGTGATCAGATCCGTGGTGATCTTTGCCTTAGTGGGCGCGGTGTTGTACGCCGCGGCGACTCTGGCGAGTGACTACCAAACCACAATCAGGGCTCTGGCGAATTTCCCTCTGACGTCACTGGCGCTCGTGCTGCTGTTGGTCGTTACCGGATGGGTTCTGCGCGGGTGGCGCTTCGCATACTATTTGGCAAAGACCGGGCACAGGCTGCCCTTCGGCTATACCTTGGAAGTTTTCCTGGCAAGCTTTGCGCTCACAGGCACACCGGGCAAAATGGGTGAAGCGGCCAAAGGGGTCTTTCTAAAAGAGGACCACGGCGTCTCGTTCACCAGGGTGGTCGGCATCCTTGTGGTAGAGCGTCTCATGGACCTGTGGGGTGTGCTGCTCCTGGCCTCGTTTTCGTTCTTGCTCTTCAGCGCCTGGCGTGGCGCCTTCCTTGTGTGTGCGGCGACCGTGGTGTTCGGAGGGATCTTCCTCACTATGGGGCGCGTGTACCGGCCGGTCCTGGATAGGATCGGTCGCGCGCCTTTCCTGGCGTGGCCCGCGCAAAAGCTGCTCGGGGTGTTGCTCACCGGTCGGGAACTCATGACTCCGCGAGTCTTTCTCGTGGGCCTGGTGATTTCGACCGTGGCATGGGGGCTGGAATCGGTCTCGCTGTACCTTGTGTTGCGAGGGCTGGACCTCTCCGCCACGTTACTCGAAGCCAATTTTGCCTACTCTTTTTCCACGCTTGTCGGAGCGCTCTCCATGCTCCCGGGCGGCATTGGGGGAACGGAAGCGGGCATGGCGGGCATCCTGGCTTTCCTTGGGATCGGTTATTCAAGCGCGCTTCCCGCGGTGCTTCTCATTCGACTCTGCACCCTCTGGTTCGCGATCCTGGTGGGCATTGTGTTCATGGCCTTCCTGCTTTCACGGTCAGGGAAGAGATAAGCCGCAAATGCATTCCTTGACGCTCGTTCGCTCCGTCTGCTATCTAAGAGTGGTTCTTAGCACGACGAGCTTACTACGGTATCTGTCAGGCATCGGCATCATGATCCGTTGGCATGTCGCGGACAAAACCGGCTGACAAACCCTGGACATGCTTTCAAATGGCAGGAGTTTTTGGGGAAATGGGCAAAATCCCCCTGTATCCCCCTTTAGCAAAGGGGGAGTCTGCGGAACCCCCCTTTCATAAAGGGGGGCTGGGGGGATTTGAAACGCTTCCCCGGAAACTCTTCAAAGCTTGCTGAATCTTGCAAGCGCTTTCGCAGCGCTTTTTCCAATGTAATCCAAGGAGCGTATCCCATGAGTGACGAGTACGACGTGGAACTCACCGAAGAGCACAAGATGCTCCGAGACATGGTTCGCAAATTCGCGGAAAAAGAAATTGCTCCCGTGGTGGAGAAAGACGAGAAAGAGCATCGTTTTCAGCGGGAACTGGTCAATAAAATGGCTGAACTGGGCCTGTTCGGCTGTCCCATACCCGAAGAATACGGCGGCAACGGCATGGGATATCTGGCCCATGCGCTTGTTACCGAAGAGATCGGCCGGGCATCGGGGTCGCTGCGCGTGGCTTTCAATATGCAAACCATGGGGACGGCACTCTCCATATTCAAGTGGGGCAGTGAGGAGATCAAGAAGAAATATATCCCTGCGCTCATGTCCGCGGAAATGATAGGCTGCTTCGGCATCACCGAACCCGATGCCGCGTCTGATACCGCGGCCATGACCACCACGGCAATCAAGGATGGGAATGAGTATGTGGTCAACGGCAGGAAGATGTGGATCACCTGGTCGCCGGTGGCCGACATGTGCGTGCTGTTTGCCATGACCGACAAGAAGGCCAAACACAAAGGAATGAGCGCCTTTGTCATGGATATGCGTTCCCCCGGCGTGACTGCGATAGAGATCAAAGACAAGCTCGGTCTGTGGGCCTGTCCCACGGGCGAAATCATCATGGAAGACGTCCGGATTCCCACGGGGAACCTGCTGGGCGAGGAGGGCAAAGGATTCGGGTACTTGATGCAGGAGCTGATCAGCACGCGACTCACCGCGGCCGCGGGCGCTGTGGGAACCTGCCAGGCCGCGGTTGATGAATCGATCAAGTACGCCAACGAGCGCAACCAGTTCGGCCAACCCATCGCCCAGTATCAAATGGTGCAGGAAGTTATCGCGCGCATGGTGGCGGAAACCGAGGCAGCCCGAGCGCTGGTTTGGAGATGCGCCATTCAGAAAGATCGCGGACTCGTCAACAATATGCGGGAAACGGTCATCGCCAAGTACTATGCGTGTAAGGCCGCGGATGAAGTGCCTAACCTGGGTCTGGAAGTGCTGAGCGCGTACGGATATTCCAACGAGTATCCCATTGCCAGGATATTGCGAGACGGCAAGGTGTACAAGATCCTGGAAGGCGCGACCAATATCATGAAGATGATCATTGCCACCGACGCCCTGGGCATCAAGAAGGCGAACAGATAACCGGCAAAATTGGCGGCAAACGGAGAGGGGGCTTATAGTAGACGGCATTGAAAGCCGCGTAAAAGATCACCCTCCCCTTCCCCCCATAGGCGTTAAGTTAAAGGATCTCGGCATGTGGTTTCAAATAGTTAACTCAAATCCAGCCCGTCACCCCGGACTTGATCCGGGGTCCAGTCCCGCGTCCCGCGGGATTGAAAAGACTGGATTCCCGCTTCCGCGGGAATGACGGGTGAAAGAACTGGGCTGCTTACCTTAACGCCTATGCCCCTTCCCCTTCCCATCAAGGGAGGGGATTGTAAGACCCTCTCCCCTGTGGGGCAGTCCCGCGATCTCGCGGGATTCCAGCCTGCCGGGGGCCTGGAAAGGCCGCCCCACAAAGAGAGGAGTGAGGGGGCTTGGAGGAGAAGCAAAGGGCTCCAAATCAACGCGCAGCAATATAAGTACGGTATCCCCCAACTCCTATGCCGGCCCTCGAACATCCCACTGGATTTTGACCCAGCCCCCCCATCCGTGCGCCTTGGCCCTTTCCATGGTCTCACGGTCGATCTCCTTTCGGAGCGCGGTGACCACATCTTCCGGCACGCCTTTGAGGTGACGGAGCGTTCCGACAACGGTGTCCGGTTCTTTGGCGGAGAAGAAGACACGGATATCATCAACATCCTTCAGGTTCAAAAGCATTCGCGCTTGGGACAGCAGCATCGGGACCGCAGCCTGCATTTGCAGCACAAGCCATTCCAGGCACGTCGGTGTGTATCGCTCGGCAATCATTGCACGTCCTCCCGTACGCATGACTTCTGGCCTAAACCTAATCACCAAAGCGGACGAGTCAATGCATGCCTGGTTGGGGAAGTAGTCTTGAGACAGCCTTTCGATGCCGGTCCTCCTTGAAATCACAATTTCTGATTTCAAGGACGCGAACTCCTCGTTTCTCCCCTGAAGGGCGAGCTCCTTGAGTAGCCACGGGTGAAACCCGTGGTATGCAGCACCGATAATAAGTTTCTTTCGACCCTGAAAGGGTCGACCCTTTCAGGGTCGTTCCTTCGGATTATCGGGAGGCGGCTTTCCCTGGGTTTCACCCAGGGCTACTCATAGTATTCCCCTTTGAGGAATTCCGGAACGCAGAGAAAATCTGATGAAGGTAACGCTCAGATGACTGGTAAGGCTGCTGCCGCCCCCACCGGAAGGGGTCTTCATGCAGAGCGAGGCGCGGTGAGCGAAACCAGCGCCATCTCTTAGGAAAGCCCCGACCGATGCGGTTCTCCGCGTTCCGCGGGATCACCGCATCCTACAAGAAACGCTTCCCGGGCCTTCATTTTTGTTGGTTTACGGTTTAGCGACGGGTTCTATGCGACCGTGTTCGAGTCGGTAGACCAATTCAGCGGCGTCAACGAGCGCGGGTTGGTGGGATATAGCCAAGATGGTGACTGTTCGGCTGAGTTCCTTGAGCGTCGCGCAAATTGCGGCTTCAGTTTCGGGGTCCAGGCCGGTGGTAGCCTCATCAAGGATCAGGAGCTTCGGTTTCCGCGCCAAAGCCCGTGCGAGCGCGATGCGTTGTCTCTGACCGCCGGAAAGCTTTCCGCCTCGTTCGCCGACCACGGTTTCCATGCCGTGTTCCACCTCGCAGACGAATTCCCACGCGCCGGCCTGCTTGAGCGCTTCTTCAGCGCCGGCTCGGCCTATGGACGCGTCACCGAGCGTGACGTTTGCCAGGACCGTATCGTGAAACAGGGTGACTTCTTGGCCCACATACCCGACCATGCGTCGCCATGCCTTCAGATCGATCTGTTGGAGCGCAGCGCCGTCTACCAGGACACGGCCGGATTGGGGCTCGAAGAACCCGACGATCAGATCGGCGATGGTGGTCTTCCCCGATCCGGATGCGCCGACGATTGCGGTGAAACGACCCGCGGGGATCGTGAGTGACACGTCCTCCAGCACCGAAGCCGATCCATCGTACGCAAAGGTCACCCGTTCAAGGGAAACGCCCTGTGTCAGCCAGGGGATCTCACTGCCGGGCGAGCGCTCCTCCGCTGCATCCGCCGCGTCCATCGTGGATTTGAGCGACCAATAGCCGCTTTCTTGAGCCCCGGCCTGCTGGTAGTTCCGCTGCAGGATGTTGACTCGCATCGCGGTCCGCCAGAAGAGGAGTCCGAGCACCATAATGTTGTCAAAAGGCACGCGCCAGACCGTGACGGTGAAGTAAATACCCACCGCGAGAAAGACCACGGTCACCGGCTCCTGGAGTCCGATAAGGGTATAGGTGCTAATGGCGTAATCTCGTTGCGCGCGTCTCAGCTCTTCGATGGTCCTGCTGAGGAACGGCTCAAGAAGTCTTTCGCACCCCATGGCTTTCAGAGCCTGGATGCCCTGCACGCCGTCCACCAATCCCCCAGTAATCGATCTCTGGGATTCGGTCAGTCTGACACCGGCCCGGCGGGCCCATCGTACCAGCCCGGACAGGAGAGCGATGATCAGCGTCCCGCACGCGGCCGCGGCCGCGGTCACCTGCCACGAGATCATGAGAGCGAGCGCGCCGTATATCGCCACCTGCGCCACGTCGGTCATCAGGTTACACATCAGCACATAAGCGCTTTGCGAGCGACTCACCTCCGCGGTTACCGCGGTCGCAATGCCTCCGGGCGGCAAATGGATGAAATGTTCCCACCGTGCGCGAAGGAGGGACTTGGTCAGCGAGGTTCGCAAGTCGTTTCCCACATGGGCCGCGGAAAAACCGATGGTTGTGGAAGCCAGTAGATAAAGACCCGACTTGAGCAGCATCACGAAAACAATAAAGGTAAGGAGCGAACCGATTGTCGGTTCCACGCCCACCGCAGCCAGCATGGTCAGCATACGCTCAGTCAAGCCGCCCGCGGACGCTGCGCCCGGGTCCAGTATGACTCCGAGCAGCGGAAGAAGCGTAGCGATACCGAGCCCTTCGGCAAGACCCGAAAGTGTGGAAAGGATAAGAGCGAGGGCCGTGCGCGCCGGATAAGCCAAGGCCAGCCCACGAAAGAGCGCTACCAATCCCCTGTTGTGTATGATGTTCGTCTGCGAGCCGTTCATGTGCGCCGCGCGTCCGGGAAAGCCCAGGTATTCACTTGTAGCATCATCAGCAGGTTTTCTCAATTGCAGCGCTTGTCGAGCCTGCAATTCGAGGGAAACGGTAGTTCGGTTCCTCTTTCCCGGTCGGGCATTTTGT
>VGSG01000025.1 GCA_016875095.1 Deltaproteobacteria bacterium | reverse complement strand
GAACACCCGCTCTTCGCTTCGCTTCTGGAAGGTTTGGAACGAGTCCGCATTGAGCCGAATTCCTGAAATCGAGCCCCGGCCGCAAGAGGAACTCATGGCAAAGAAGAAGGAAACACTCTACCTCATCGACGGTAGTTCATACATTTACAGGGCGTACCATACAACAGGGGCGCTTTCGAACTCCAAAGGTTTTCCCACAGGAGCGGTCTTCGGCTTTGCCAACATGCTCGTGAAAACCCTCAGAGAGAGGCGCCCGGAGCGCATCGCGGTGGTCTTTGATTCTCGTGGGCCGACGCTTCGCCATGAACGATACGCTGAGTACAAAGCGAACCGACCTCCCATGCCTGACGACTTGGCTCTCCAGATTCCCAAAATCCACGAGATCGTGGATGGTTTTCGGCTCCCATCACTCTCCGTCCCAAGCTTTGAGGCTGACGATATCATCGCCACGCTCGTGAAATCGGCTAGCGAAAAGGATTGGGACGTGGTCGTGGTCTCCGGGGACAAAGATTTGATGCAGCTCGTGGGCGAAGGGGTTGTCATGTGGGACCCGCAGCGAGACAAAGTGTACGATTCTAAGGAGGTGGAAAAGAAATTCGGCGTGAGTCCGGGCCGGATTTGGGATTTGTTGGCGCTACAGGGTGACGCTTCGGATAACGTGCCGGGGGTTCCCGGTGTGGGCGAGAAGACGGCGGCGAAATTGCTTCGGGATTTCGGGAGCCTTGAGGGCATCTATGCCTCCCTGCCCGCGGTCGCCCAGCAGAAGCTTCGAGAGAAGCTCGAGGCCAATAAGGAAAAGGCATTTCTGAGCCGTGAACTGGTGGAGCTAAATGCCGAGGTTCCGTTGGACAAAACTGTGGAGGATTTGATCCCCGGCGAGCAGAATGTGGAGGCTCTGAGAGGGCTTTTTAGGGAGCTGGAATTCCAGAGGCTTCTCTCTGAGCTTCCTCCGGAAAAGACCCTGGACCCTTCGGGATATCGAACTATCCTCTCTTCGGCGGACCTCAAAGAAAAAGTGAGCCGCATACGGAGCGTAGGCAGGTTGGCTGTGGACACGGAAACCACATCAGCCGATCCTGTAAGAGCTGAATTGGTTGGAATATCTTTATGTTGCCAAGAAGGCGACCCCTGTTACATCCCTGTGGGTCACACGTACGGGGAACAACTCTCGAAAGAGGAAGCGCTCGCAGTCCTACGGCCGACGCTGGAAGACGAATCCATAGAGAAATTTGGGCAGAATATCAAATACGACTGGATCGTCCTGAAAAAGGAAAGCGTGGAAGTTAAAGGTATAATCTGTGACACAATGCTCGCTTCGTACATCCTCGATCCCACGCGGCGCGGTCATTCGCTTGACGTGCTCGCGGAGGTGTTCCTTAACCACCGGATGATACCGATCAAGGATCTAATTGGAACCGGCAAGAGCCAGATCTCCTTTTCCGAGGTAGACATAGAACGCGCAGCCGAGTACTCGTGCGAGGACGCGGACGTAACCTTGAGAGTTGCCGGCATACTTTGTCCTCGGGTGGAAGCGGAGGGTTTGGGAGATCTGTTTCGCAAGATCGAATTGCCTCTTATCCCGATTCTTGCCGAGATGGAGATGGCCGGGGTCCGGATCGACTCCGCGTATCTTCGCAAATTGTCAAAGGAATTCGGTGATCAGCTTTTCACCATGGAGGCTGAGATCTACGACCTCTCGGGTGAAACGTTCAATATCAATTCGCCAAAGCAGCTTGGGGATATCCTGTTCAATAAATTGGGGCTGAAACCGGTGAAGAAGACCAAGACCGGCCCCTCCACCTCATTGGAAGTGCTGGAGGAGCTGGCCCTGGCGCACGACTTGCCTCGCAAGATCTTGGAATATCGCTCAATTTACAAGCTCAAGTCCACATACGTCGATTCTCTGCCTCAGCTCGTCAATCCGAAAACCGGACGGATTCATACGTCATACAATCAGGCGGTGGCAGCCACCGGCCGACTCTCTTCGTCGGACCCGAACCTACAGAACATCCCCGTGCGCACCCCTGAAGGTCGAAAGATACGTCAGGCATTCATCCCCGATGAGGGCTACCTGTTCGTGGCCGCGGATTACTCACAAATTGAACTGAGGATCATGGCGCACATATCGGGCGACGCGCGGCTGGTGGAAGCCTTCAGAGGAAACGAAGACATCCACGCGATCACCGCCGCGAGCGTCTTTGGGGTATCTCCGGCGCACGTGACGCCGGAAATGAGGAGGAAAGCCAAAGCAATCAACTTCGGCATTATGTACGGCATGGGTCCATTCAAACTGGCCCAACAGATCGGGGTGGGGATGAAGATGGCCCGCCAGTATCTCGAAGAGTACTACGAAACTTATTCGGGGGTGAAGCGCTACATGGAAGAACTTCCCCAAAAAGCGGCGCGGCACGGTTTTGTCACAACCATACTGGGGCGCAAGCGCTTCTTACCCGACTTGAATAATCCCAACAAGATCGCGCAACAGGCTGCCCGTCGAATCGCGATCAACACACCGATGCAGGGGAGCGCGGCGGACCTGATGAAGCTGGCTATGATCCGCGTGCATGACGCCATAAGGAAGGAACGGCTGCCGGCTCGTATGATACTTCAGGTGCATGACGAGTTGATTGCGGAAGTCCGGGAAGACGCGGCCAAGGACGTGGCAGCCCTCCTCAAGAAAGAAATGGAAGGAGTCTACCCTCTGACCGTGCCTCTGGTTGTAGACACCGGCATCGGAAAGAATTGGGATGAGGTTCACTAGATGTCAAACACACGAGAAGCCTGGATACTGACCATCGGCAACGAAATCATCAACGCGGTTATTTCGGACACAAACCGTGAGGCAATCGCCCGCGGGCTTCGAGCTGTCGGCATTGGGATTAGGGGCATGTCGTCAGTGGGGGACGACCCGGGTCGGATCGCGGATGCGGTTCGTCTGGCCATGGAGAGAGCCCCCATTACTATCGCCTCGGGGGGCCTGGGCCCCACCGAAGACGACAAGACGGCAGAATCAATAGCTCAGCTCCTCGCGGTCCCTCTGGAGTCCGACCCGGAACAACTGGCGCGCATAGAAGAACGTTTCCGAACCTGGGGACGACCGATGTCTCCGAGCAACGCCAAGCAGGCCCTGTTCCCCAGGGGCGCAATTCCCATACCCAATGACTACGGCACCGCCCCCGGATTCCTGATAGAAATCAACGGGCGGATTGCCGTCTTCTTTCCCGGAGTCCCTCGTGAGCTGGTAAGAATGCTCAGGGAGCGCGGTCTTCCGGCAATAGCCGCGAGGTTCGGGGACCCCGCGCACGTCTTCAAGAGTCGCACCCTCCACGTTTTCGGACTCTCGGAATCGAGGCTGGGCGAGATCTTATCCGATATCTCCAAGGATGAGCCGGACTTCCATCTCGCGTTCTTGCCCAGATTTCCTATTATCAGGCTCAGACTGGATGCCATGGCCGCCACAGTGGACGAGGCTGAGGTCAAGCTCGATCGAAAGCATGACGCAATACGTGAGCTGATTGAAGAAAATATTATCTCAGACGATGGACTACAGATGGAGCACGTGACGCTCGGCCTGCTCGAAGAGCGAGGCCGGTCCCTCGCCGTGGCCGAGTCAATTACGGGAGGGCTCATCGGCGAGATGATCACGCGGGTTCCCGGGAGTTCCCGCACCTTTATGGGTTCCATCGTAAGCTACTCGAACCGCATGAAGACTGAACTGCTTGGGGTTTCGACAGATACGCTTCGGGATCACGGCGCGGTTTCGCACGAGTGTGCGCGGGAAATGGCCGTAGGGGCGCGAAAGGCCGGCAACGCTGACGTGGGGCTCTCTGTGACCGGCATTGCCGGGCCTGATGGCGGCACGGCGGAAAAGCCGGTGGGTCTCTTTTTCGTTGGCCTGGCCGCGTCCTCGGGAATCCTGACCAGGGAATTCTTTCTGCCCGGGCAGCGTGAGTGGGTGCGGACTCTCGCAGCCATGCAAACGCTTGATACGCTGCGCCGACACTTGTTGGGGTACCGCATTCAGGGCAACCCCTCATAGGCGTTAAAGTAAGCAGGTTAGTGATTTAGGGGGCTCCCCCTCACCCTGCCCTCTCCCGCCAGGGGAGAGGGTTTCCAGAACCCCCTCCCTCGATGGGAGGGGGAAGGGGGAGGGTGATAAGACCTTGTTATCACAGAGACCTGTTCCTTATTTGAACACCTATGCGGGACCTCTCCTTTAGCACAGGGAAGCAAGTAAGGATCTTGGATCTCGTGTCAGGAAGACGGAGGAGAAGAAGACGTGGGTTTGATTGCCGGCTAGAAGGCCATGCCGAACTCGACGAACGCCCCTTGCCAGCGGGCCTTCAGATCCACCTCCGGGGTCTCGATGGTCAGGAACGTTTGTCTGAAACCGCCCTCAATAAAGACTGAGAACGATGTGTGCCCCAGCGAGCTGGTCTCCCAAATGGCAGGCCTTACGCCTCCGGCGATCTCCCATTCGGTTATACGAGCCTGTCGAACACGTTCCATGACCGGCAGAGGAAACCTGACGCGGCCCCGGAAAGTGATGGGAACCTCTTTGAGCCGTCCGGGAACGACCAACGCGTGAGCGCCGAAAGTGCGCGGCTGATCGCCCTCCAAGTGGCGCACACCGGACAGGTCTCGCACGTTCGATCGCACTCTGATGATGTTGACGTAGTAATCGAAATCGATGCCTATCCTGCACGAGGGGAACCGTATAAGGTCAATATCGAGTCCGAGCTGCGCGTTTCTCAAATCCATCGTGACCCCGAGGGTGGTGTCTATCGCCACTTCATCGTTGGACTGAAAGAAAGCGTTATCCGAGTAGGTAAGTCGGAAGCCCAACCGATCCAGGTAGATAACACCTCTCAGCTCCCGCCAAGGTTCCGCGCTTGGTCTGAAGTTCAAGCCATCGAGCAGGTCGATGGTTTGCCCTCCTCTCGTAAGACTTCCTGACTCCAACCTGGGTAGGAATACAGATCCGGCTACTTCTCCGCGCCAATCCGACCAATCAACCCACTTCGCGGAGCCCCACCATGAGAAGACCCCCTGCGCGACCGAGTCCCCAGGCGCAAGAAGCGCTCCGGATAGACACAGGGCGCACACGAAGGAAAACAACCGAAATCTGGCGAAGGCGGGCCTCAATCCATACCTCGTAGCGCGACGCAAAAGACAAACAATCACACGATGCTGCAGTTGAGGTTCACCATATAGCAAGAAAGCCGATCCTGTCAAGGAATTACTCGTATCGAGGCCACTAAGGAAGCGGGTCGGAGACCCCCGGCGATTCTGCCGGCGCGGTTATTCGTAAGTGAACGCAGTTGAATGATCTGAGGGAATATATTATGCTGATAAGCAGCATTTCGACTTTCTCCAATTCAATTTACCCATGCTGCGCGGAGGTTCGTGTGTCTTCACGAAAGACTCCCAGAATTCTTCTGGCCAAGCCGGGTCTGGACGGCCATGATCGAGGCGCGAAAGTGGTCGCTCATGCGCTCAAGAACGCAGGACTCGAAGTCATATACACCGGCCTCCATCAAACGGTTGAGATGATTGTCCAAGCCGCGATTCAGGAGGACGTGGACGTCATAGGACTCTCCATCATGTCGGGGGCGCACGTTCCCATATGTGAGAAGCTCTTGAGACTCCTCAAAGAAAACAACGCTCAAGACATCATGGTGCTCGTCGGGGGCGTAATCCCCTGCCGCGATATCCCTCGCCTCGAGAGCATGGGTGTTTCGCGGGTCTTTCCGGGAGGATCGGACATCGATGGGGCGGCAGCATTCATTCGAGAGCGTCTCGCGGGCGGAATGAACTGAGACGGAAAAGGGAGATCTGCAATGCAGCAGTCAACGCAGCCTTATAAGACGGTGAATAGAATCCGTGTGGTCACCGCAGCCTCTCTCTTCGACGGTCACGACGCTGCCATAAACATCATGCGCCGCATCTTGCAGTCCTCCGGCGCGGAGGTCATACATCTGGGGCACAATCGCTCAGTGCGCGAGATTGTGACCGCAGCTATCCAGGAAGACGTGCAGGCTATCGGGCTGAGCTGCTACCAGGGCGGTCACATCGAGTTCTTCAAGTACCTGGTGGACCTGCTGCGCGAGAACGAAGCGGAACACATCGGGGTCTACGGCGGCGGAGGCGGCGTCATTGTTCCCGAAGAGATACGTGAGCTCGAAACTTACGGCGTGACCAAGATCTACTCCCCGGAAGACGGCCAGAAAGTGGGCCTCCAGGGGATCATTAATCATTTCCTCCAGACTTCGGACTTCCCCGCGTCCGACGGGAGCCTCAATGGAGACCTCTCCGGCCTCGACACTCGTCAATGGAATCTCATAGCTCGCACCATCACCACGGTGGAAGTGGCTAAGGAATCGGAGAACGGGAACCTGCCGGCTATCATGTCCATTCTCGAAGAGAAGGCCCGGGGCCGTAAAGTTCCGGTTCTGGGAGTCACCGGAACCGGCGGGGCCGGCAAATCCTCCCTTGTGGACGAACTCGTGTTGAGGTTTCTCGGCGACCAGAAGGACAAGACCGTCGGGATCATCTCGGTCGATCCCACCCGTCGCAAGACCGGCGGCGCCCTCCTGGGCGACCGGATCAGGATGAATTCCATATACAGCGACCGCGTGTATTATCGCTCCCTTGCCACGAGAAACGTGGGCCAGGAGATTCCCGTTCACCTCAACGAAGCTATCGGCGTGCTCAAGGCAGCCGGATTCGATCTCATAGTGGTGGAGACCGCGGGCATCGGCCAGGGTGACGCGGCTGTGGCGCCTCTGGCTGACGTCTCGCTTTACGTCATGACATCGGACTTCGGGGCCCAGACGCAGCTCGAGAAGATCGACATGCTCGACTTCGCGGACCTGGTGGCGGTCAACAAGTACGATCGCAAAGGATCCGAAGACGCGATTCATGACGTCAGGAAACAAATCCAGCGCAACCAAGCGCGATTTGACCGCAAGCTCGAAGACTTCCCCGTGTACGGCACTATCGCATCCCGATTCAACGATGACGGCGTCACATCCCTGTACGTGGGCATCATCGACGCAGTCAACGAGAAGTGCGGCCTGTCGTGGACCACAAGACTGGAAGCCCGCCCTGACAAGAAGCCTTCCTCGCAGACCATCATCATCCCGACTGAGCGCTCCGGCTATCTCTCCGAGATCGCGGAAGCCATCCGCAAGTACCATAGCTGGGGTCGGCAACAGGAAGAGCTTACCAGGCGACTCTGGCAACTTGACGCGACAGCCCAAGCCCTTTGGGCAAAGGGGCTTCCCAAAGATTCCGAAGCGCTCACCAGCATCAAAGAGCTGCAAGAAGAAGTGGAAAGGGACTTGGACCCCCGCGCCCTGAGATTGGTCGGGGAATGGGAAGAGCTCAAGCAGCAGTATTCACAAGCGGAATTCGTGTACTCGGTGCGCGGCCGAGAGATCCGCACTCCGATTAAGACCAAGACCCTCAGTGGAACGCTTCTACCCCGCATAACGTTACCGGCCTTCGAGGATCGGGGAGCCATTCTTCGGTGGCGACTCAGAGAGAACCTTCCGGGCATGTTCCCTTACACCGCGGGCGTGTTTCCTTTCAAGCGTCAGGATGAAGATCCGACTCGAATGTTCGCCGGCGAAGGAGATCCTTACCGCACCAATCGGCGCTTCAAGTATCTGTCGCGGCACAGCGAGGCCAAGCGGCTCTCCACCGCATTCGACTCGGTCACCCTGTACGGCCGAGATCCCGAAGAACAGCCGGACATTTACGGCAAGGTCGGCACTTCCGGCGTTTCTATCTGCACCCTCGACGATGTGAAAATCCTCTACTCCGGTTTCGACCTCGCGGCACCCAACACATCCGTTTCTATGACCATCAATGGGCCCGCGCCGATGATGCTCGCCATGTTCTTGAATGCGGCCATCGATCAGCAACTGGACAAATTCAGAGAGCTAGAGGGGCGCGAGCCCTCGTACGAAGAGGACAAGGCCGTCAGAGCCGACGTGCTGTGCAACGTCCGAGGGACCGTCCAGGCCGACATTCTCAAAGAGGACCAGGGTCAGAATACGTGCATCTTCGCCACAGGCTTCTCGCTGAAGATGATGGGGGACGTCCAGGAGTGCTTCATTCAGAACAACGTGCGGAATTTCTATTCCGTCTCCATATCGGGTTACCACATAGCGGAAGCGGGAGCCAATCCGATTACCCAGCTCGCTCTAACTCTGGCCAACGGATTCACCTATGTGGAGTACTATCTCTCCCGGGGCATGCATATTGACGATTTCGCTCCGAACCTATCGTTCTTCTTCTCCAACGGACTGGAACCGGAATACAGCGTTATAGGGCGGGTGGCGAGACGGATCTGGGCCGTGGCCATGAGGGACAAATATAACGGCAACGAACGCTCTCAGAAGTTGAAATATCATATCCAGACGAGCGGCAGATCCCTCCACGCTCAGGAGATTCAGTTCAACGATATACGCACCACGTTGCAAGCGTTGGTGGCAATCTACGACAACTGCAATTCGCTCCACACAAACGCTTATGACGAGGCGATCACGACTCCCAGTGAGGAATCGGTGCGCCGCGCCATGGCCATACAGCTTATTATCAACAAAGAATGGGGCGTGACCAAGGTTGACAACGTAAACCAGGGTAGCTTCGTGCTTGAGGAACTCACTGACCTGGTCGAAGAAGCCGTGCTCGCGGAGTTCGACCGGATTTCGCAGAGGGGCGGCGTCTTGGGCGCGATGGAGACCGGATATCAGCGCACGAAGATTCAGGACGAGTCACTGTACTATGAAATGCTCAAATCCTCCGGCGAGTATCCCATTATCGGAGTGAACACATTCCTCAATCCGGAAGCCTTGTCTGTCCAGCTTTGCGGGGTAGAGCTCGCACGCGCGACCGAAGAGGAAAAGCAATCTCAGTTGCGGCGGCTGAAGGAGTTCAAAGAGCGCAACAAGGATAATGCGCCCAAGGCTCTTGAAAAGCTCGTAGAAATAGCGCTTTCCGGAGGAAACATATTCGCGGAACTCATGGATACGGTGAGATACTGTTCTCTCGGGGAAATAACCCAGGCCCTTTTCAGTGTGGGAGGTCAGTACAGGCGAAATATGTGATTGCCTCGCGCCGCCGAGCGCCCAAGAATTCGACCGTGAAGCGTAACCCTCTAAGGAAGGACGCGCACAACCGCCACCTCAGAGGTCTTGCCGCTCGATTTGTGGATGAGCCTCAGTCTGTATAGGCCGGAGGGGAGCCTGAGGCGCCCCGAGTAAAACCCCCGTGAGTCAGTCATCACTTTTGCGCGCTCCACCCAAGGACTCTGCGAAGTCTGCACCGTCAGCCGCTTATTCGCCAATTCCGGCAATGCCCCGGAAAAGGAGACCAGATCGTCCGCAGCGCGGACAGTGAGCGCGATTTTCCTTTCGCTACGGTCGCCCGGCACGTCGTGATTTCTGACTACCCTTTGATACAAACGGTATGCGACGTCCTGTTCCAAGCGTGGCCGAGAAGGATAAGGGGCAGAAAACGGATTGGCTCCGTTCATGACGCTCATCCAATCAAAGGCCAGCGTGACGGCCCCTTCCACCCTGAAATCATCCTGGTCCGCGCCCTGCCGGAAATGGCGGAAAGACCCGGAAAACATACCGTTTCGCAAAGCCAGCGAGATCCCCAATTCATGCCCGGCCTTTCGGGATTCCTCCCCCAAGAACCGATGCACACGAGCGTCAAGCCGGGTGTCCATAAAGTCGGTCACGGGCAGAGTCAGGCTAAGACGGCCGTCCAGGCCGTGCGATAAGGCCTCCCGCACCATTGAGGCGTCGCTTCCCACGCCGATGTACCGGCGCCGTTCATTCACGGGAATATAGACATTCGCGCCCAGCGTCAATTGAACAGGTCCCGGAAAAGAGGAGACCTCCACGCCAAAACCGGACTGCCTCAAGAAAGAGTCCTGCGAACCCCTCGGCCTAACCCAGTCGTGAAACGTATGCAGTCCCATGACGGATCGGCCGCTCACCTTCCTGCGAAACCCCGAACCTACTGAAAAGGTTTCTCGATTCCCCTCCAGAGCGACTCGGGGCGCAAAGAAGAAGCTCCTGTCCTTCCATGTCTTTACTGGCGCAAAGAACTCGATCTTGCCCGTAGGTAACCCGTGCAGTCGATCGTACCCTGCTTCCAGACCCACGATCTGGCGGATTTCCGGAGAAAGCATGAGATTCAGGCCATAATCGAGGGTGGGGGTGATGTAGTGCTCCGGCCAAGCGATTTCCTGGGACCGCCACGGATTCGGAGGGGGCCTGAGCGGATCGAGGGGGAGATTGACGGAATGGATATTCACCAGTTGAGGGGGAGCCTGCGGATCCGCCGGGTGAGCGGGCGCACTTGGGATTAGTGACGCGACTACTATCATTACAACTAGATAGCTATATATATCTAATTTATTACTTGAATAAATCATAATAAGTTCCCGAAAATTAATGGTGAAATTAAATTATGATCTTTGATCCCCCTTGTCAAGTCATTTCGCCCGTCTCCTTTAAGACCCCCGTTACGCGCTGGACCGAAGCATTTCTCACCTGTCCTCGCCAGGGCCCCGGACGCGATCCGGAGGACGAAGCAATGCCCACTGTTGAATGCTGAAAAGCTGTTTCGCCGCGGGTCCCACGCAACTCAAAATGAGAGTGTTCGCTCCTGTAACCGGACCAATACGGTCTGCTCACGGGGGCGTTCTCTTGGCTCTCCCCGCGCTCGGCGCTCTGTCTTCGTTGACTCTTCGTGGTCCATGAGGGTATAGAATCCTGACCAGTGTGCCTCGTGCGGCCGCTCGATCGATTTCTCTGCTCTGCTACGGAGGAAACCGCGAATGGACGATATATTGCCCGAATGGGTAATCCGGGCGGTCCCTGAGCACATCTTTTCGATACCCGCCTATGTTCCGGGCAAGCCATTAGCCGAACTCAAGAGAGAGCTAGGGATTTCCGGCGCGGTAAAGATGGCCTCGAACGAGAACCCACTTGGAACCTCCGCAAAAGCGCTGGAAGCCATACAAAGGGTCGCGGGGGACGCTCATATCTATCCCGAGGGATCGGCCCCGGACCTTCGGCGTGCCATCGGCGACCGTTTTGGGCTATCTCCCGAGTCTGTAATCCTTGGGAACGGTTCTGATGAGATCATGCAGTTTGCGGCCCATCTCTTTATTCGTCCCGGATGCGAAGCGCTGGTGGGATCTCACACGTTCTCTTGGTATCGCATATGCGTTGAAGCTTTCGGGGGCTCGGTAAAGGCCGTCCCCATGAAGGATTACCGGTTCGACCTTGCGGCCACGGCGCGCGCGGTGACGGATCTTACCAGGTTGATCTTCTTGGCGTTTCCCAATAACCCCACAGGGACGATCGTCTCGCGCGAGGAATTCGAATCCTTTCTTCGCGATCTCCCGACCGAGGGGCTCTTGATTGTTTTGGATGAGGCGTACCGGGAATTCGTCACTGAACGTGATTGCCCCAATGCCGTCGATTATATATTTTCAAAGCCTCCTGTTCTGGTGTTGCGCACCTTCTCCAAAATCCACGGGTTGGCCGGTCTTCGGGTGGGGTATGGCCTGGCCCAGCCCTGGCTCGTGGAGCTTCTTAACCGGCTGAGACCTCCCTTTAATGTGAATTCGGTGGCTCAGAGCGCTGCGCTCGCGGCACTCGGAGATGCGGAGCATCTTGCGGCCTCGTTGACCTTGTGCGAGGGAGGCCGGAGCTTTATTCACAAGGAGCTGGCCGGTCTCGGATTGAAGGTCATTCCATCCCAGGCCAACTTCGTTACGTTCTGCCTGGAGCAGGATGCGAGGCCGGTCTATGAAGGGCTTTTGCGGGAGGGTGTCATTGTTCGTCACTTGGCCTCATTCGGCATGGAGAAGTGTATCAGGGTCACGGTAGGTCGAAGAGAAGACAATACTCGCTTTCTCGGCGCTCTTCGCAAGGTGATGGCCGATCTGAAGTTGTCGGTCTGAATTGCGGGCGCCATCCTATGGTGAGGAGGTTCAATGGACGAGGCAGCGACGTCTGCCATTCATGGAGTAGTCATCGCCATCGACGGCCCGGCAGGCTCCGGGAAATCGACTGTTGCTCGTATCCTGGCGAAACGACTGGAATTTCTGCTCTTGGACAGTGGCGCCCTGTACCGCGCCCTCGCGCTCCATTTAGACCGTTTGGCCGTCGACCCTGATGTCCCGGTAGTTCCGGAAAGCGCTTTGGAGTCCCTGGATCTTCGCGCAGAGACGGCGGCTGAGGGCGTGAGGCTGTTTCTTGCAAGAGAGGAGGTCACCGATCTCATTCGAGGTGAACGGATCGGCTCAATTGCGTCTCGCTTTTCCACGAAGCCGGAAGTGCGGGCCACGCTCCTGACGGTTCAGCGCGAAATCGCGAGCAAGGGCGGTGTTATCGCGGAAGGTCGCGACATGGGAACCGTGGTCTTTCCGCACGCGCAGCTCAAGTTCTTTTTGCGCGCGGAGCCGGAAGAACGGGCGAGGCGCAGATACCGAGAGCTTGTGGAAAGAGGTCAGCCTGCGGAACTCCCTACGGTTGAAGCGGAGATGCGCGTGAGGGACTTGCGTGACTCAACCCGGAAGGAGTCACCTCTCGTGCAAGCGCCTGATGCGATTTCCATCGACACTACGCACCTCACACCTGAGGAAGTGATCCAGGCCATTTGGCGCCATGTGTGCCAAGAGCTGCCCTTTGCCTGCCTCAATGAGACCCGTTGATGCGGCCCCTAACCTCGCTACCTGCTTTTTTGAGTCGGCAAGATTGCCATTCCTATGAGAGTCGTAGGGACGGGGCGCTCCTGCCCTGGTCTGAGTATGCCGAGGGGAAATGACCCTTCCCCCAGACTTACGCCTGGCGCGGAAAGTTTGGTCCGATTTGAGGCAGCCTGATCCCGTCATTCCTGCGAAAGCATGACTCCAGCCATTTTAGTATGTTATGGACCTCGGCGTCTGCCCCAGACGGCGATCCGGGGTTCGCCGGGGCGACGGACAATCAATGGGCGGTTAGTCGCGGGAAATGCTATATTGTGTGCCGTAGCGCTCTCGCTGTTGTTCTCCGCGTTGAAGGCCCGGGGCGCATGCCGGAACCGTGGACTTCCATAATTCGTTGTGGCTCTTCTGCTATGGCGGTTGGTTAAGTTTGTTCTCCTCCTCTCATCTGATACTTATTCTGTGGACCCCCGCCACAAAAAAGCCGCTCCGGCGCCAGTGACTCGCACATTTTTCACGGAAGCTGAAAAAAAGGGCTTGATTTCAACTTTTCCTTGTCAGGAGACAGGGAAGAAGCTATTATGTCTCGATTGCCCCCGCACGGGCGCGCCTTGCGCGGGCAAAAGAGTCTGGGGGTGGCGGTGGATGGACAACTTGGAATCCCAAAACAACGAAAAACCTGAGAAGGAAGAACCAGAACACGAAGCCTCTTATGATGAGGACTTCGGTGAGCTGGTTGAAAGCAGTTTCCATAGTATCCAGGAAGGAGAGGTAGTCCGAGGCACTGTGGTGCAAGTTACGACCGAGCACGTGATGGTAGACGTGGGCTCGAAGTCCGAAGGGCAAATCCCCATTGACGAGTTCATCGACGAAGGCGGAAAACTCACGGTGAACGTGGGCGATGAAGTCCAGGTCTTCCTTGAGGATACGGAGGGATCATTCGGCGGAGTTCGCATCTCCAAGACCAAAGCCGACAAGATCAAAATATGGGACCAGATCGCGGAAGTCTGCGAAACGCAAAAAACCATAGGCGGAAAGGTACTGTCGCGGGTAAAGGGCGGCTTGCAAGTGGACATCGGCGTAGCCGCGTTTCTGCCGGGTTCGCAGGTCGAGCTGAGACCCGTTCGCAACTTTGACAAGTATATAGGGCGCACGTACGAGTTTAACGTCATCAAGTATAACCGCAAGCGGGGCAACATTGTCCTCTCCAGACGTCCCGCGCTTGAACGCCTTAAGCAACAGCGAAAAGAGAATATTCTCAAGGCCATCGAAGAGAACGGCCTTTGTGTAGGCCGAGTGAAAAACATCACCGACTATGGCGCGTTCGTGGATCTGGGAGGAATTGACGGCCTTCTGCACATCACGGACATGTCCTGGGGTCGCGTGAACCACCCTTCGGATGTGCTGAAGGTGGGCGAGGAGATACAGGTCAAGGTGCTCAAGTTCGATCAGGAGAAGGAACGAGTTTCCCTTGGCATGAAACAAATCCAGCCCGATCCCTGGGCGCGGGTGGAAGAGCGTTACCCCATAGGCTCCAAGTGGACAGGCAAGGTGGTGAGCATCACCGATTACGGCGCGTTTGTGGAATTGGAAACCGGCGTGGAAGGACTGGTCCACATTTCCGAGATGACCTGGGCCAAGAAGCCTCGACACCCCTCCAGAATTGTCCAGGTGGGCGAAGAAGTTGAGGTGGCCATTCTGAATGTGGACAAGCAGCAGAAGCGGGTCTCACTGGGAATGAAGCAGCTCAGGCCCAATCCTTGGGATGTGGTCGCGGAAAAATACCCTGAAGGGACCAAGATCGAAGGCAAGATCAGAAACGTCACCGACTTCGGTGTCTTTGTCGGCATTGACGAGGGGATTGACGGCCTGGTCCACATCTCGGACATCTCATGGACCCAACGGATCAAACATCCCGGCGAAATGTTCAAGAAAGGCCAAACCGTGCAGGCCGTGGTGCTCAACATCGACAAGGAGAACGAACGGTTTTCCCTGGGCATCAAGCAGATGTACGAAGACCCTTGGGAAAGCATTCCGGACCGATATCCTCCCGGGACAAAGGTAACGGGCAAGGTTACGTCCGTAACTGATTTCGGAGTGTTCCTCGAAGTGGAAGAAGGCACGGAAGGCATGATCCACGTGTCGGAGCTCTCCAAAGAGCGCGTGAATTCCCCGCATGACTTTACCAAAGAGGGCGAGGAACTGACGGCCGTGGTGCTCAAGGTCAACAAGAAGGACAAGAAGATAGCCTTATCCATTAAGGGCCTGGACAAGACCGGTGAGTATGAGACGGTCAAGGGCTACATGAATAGCCAGGAAGTGGTAGCCTCCAACCTGGGCGATCTGCTCAAGGAAAATCTCGGGGCTTCGCTCAAGGACAACTCAGACAGCTCCACCTGATCTTAGCGATTCTCCTACGTCTTTCATCCTTAGGTATAGGTAATCGTTCGGTTCCGCAGGCGAGAGTGCGTCCCAACACGTCATTGCGCGTCTCGCGAGACGCGGGACGAAGCAATCTCCCTACTTGGGCAAATTGGCGGGACCGAACTTGGTCGCCGGCTCTAATAGACAGGCGGGACGCCTGTCCCACCATAGGCTCCTCTCCAGGCGAAATCGCGTCCCCGACCTCTCCATTCGATAAGGGATTCCCGTCAGGCCGCGTCACGGCAGAGCAAGAAGTTTACTCCCTTCATGGTCATGACCGCTTCTCCCCGCTGATTGAGCACTTCGATATACGACCGAATAATCCCCCGATCCGGCTTTGAACGCGAGCGCGTGGCCTCCAAGATTGTCACGCGGGCCGACAGCTCATCCCCCGGGTAAACCGGCTTGAGCCAACGCAGCTCATCCACACCGGGTGAACCCAAACTTGCCACTCTCGACAGGTAATGGTCCACGACGAGCCGCATCATTAAGCACGCGGTGTGCCAGCCGCTGGCGATCAAGCCGCCGTATATGGACTCCTTCGCGGCCTCCGGGTCCGTATGAAAAGGCTGGGGATCAAAGCGCTTCGCAAACGCGATCACTTCAGCTTCCTCAACGACAATGGGACCGCACTCATGAACTTCCCCCGCCAGGTAATCCTCGAAGTACCGATCTTCAACCGAAGTTTTGAATGTCATTTTGCTCGTGAAGCTCCTCTTGTAAATCATGGCGAAACGTCGCAAGCGCTTCTAACGGGACGGCGCAGTCGAGAGCGCCACCTCGTAGTGGTTTACGGTCGTATCGTACTCGGCCAGGACCGCTCGCGCCGCGGGCTCCACCACAGCGATCCGAGGATTATCCCCTGCGAACGCGCGGACCGCGTCCATTGACTCCCACATGGTCAGCACTAAGAACTCAACATGGCCGTCCAAATCACGCCGCAGCAGGTAAGCGCCTCTGTGGCCGGCGATTTGTCCGAGCTTCGGGAATACCGATTGCTCCAGATGCCTCGTATACGCGTCCGCATTCGCCGCATTTGCCGCCCGGCCATACCAAGTGCGAACAATCAAGCTTAATCTCCCCTCATGAGTTCGTACGTGTGTAAGTATACTGCTACGCATTGAAAGCAGGGTCAAACGAAAGTAGCAGGAATGCGCCTTGAGAGGATATGAGATTGCCCTCAACGTCCTGGAATCGGAAGAGCAATCTCTCTGGCGAGGAGTCGCCATGATCCGGCGCGAGTATTCCGGAGGGCCGAGTCACGTCCAGCCGTCGCCTCGTTCTCCCTTTTCGTATAATTCCTGAGCCGCTTGAATCGCCTCTTCGCGGCTGGTTATCTCCCCGGCGTCTTGCAGTTCTGCGATTCGTTTCAGGATGCGACCGAAGGGCGGTCCTGGAGTCAGGCCGAAAAGCTCTATGAGGTCTCGACCTCTGAGCAGCGGTTGCGGTGGAGTGTGGCCGGCATCAATGCAAATCTGAAGAGCCTTCTTCACTGCCTCAAGGGCTGTTTGGTCTTCGTCCGGCCGCCTCGCAGGGCCCTGCGTCGCTCGCAGATCCGCGAGGAAGAGCACAAGCAGGCCAATGGTATCCTGCTCGAATTTGCGATACAGCCGGCGCACGGATCGTGAAGTGATGGAACCGCTGGTGAGAAACATGGGCCTCATGTGCCCTTCAACCCAGTCTGCTATCATGCGGCTCTCTCTGCGGGCCAGTTTCAGGCGAAAAACAGCGGACTCGAAGATCTCCCGGGAAACCTTCTCATGGTCAAAGAAACGGACTCTGCCGTCAGGATCGAAACTCACGGTGTGAGGCTTGCCCGCGTCGTGAAAGAGCGCGGCAAGCTTTAGCAGGGCTATTCTGGGGCGGTCTCTAACGAGTTCGTCACTGAGGCGCTCCTGTACGTTGGGCCAATACTTTCCGAAAAGGAACTCACCTGAGTCCATAATCTCTTCGATCCGGTTCACGGTCTCCAAAGTGTGATCCCACACGTCCAGGTGGTGGTACGGTTTCTGTTCCTGACCCTTCATAGGGTTCAGCTCCGGGAAGATCGCGGATAACACCCCTGCCCTTCCCATCTCCGTGAGCGATGGAAACGCGCGATCCGCCACAAGCGTTGCCATGAGTTCGTCCCGTATCCGTTCTCCGGCCACTCGGCTGAGCCCTGGAAGCCGCAGGGGAATCAGCTCGATCGTCGCCGGGTCTATCGCGAAGCCGAGCTGGGCGGAGAACCGGAAAGCTCGCAATATCCTGACCGGGTCGTCATCGAACGCTCGTGCGGAACACGCCCTGATGGTTCCGGATCGAAGATCGGTGGCGCCGCAAGTCGGATCGATGATCGACGGCAAGCCTTCTCCGAAGAGGTCCTCCAGTTTGACCGCCAGGGCATTGATCGTGAAATCGCGCAAGGTCAGATCTTCGAGAATCGACTCACCCTTGAACGACGAAACATCCACGGACGCATAATCCTCATGCACCAATACGATGCGTCCGGCGCCGCGCTCTTTGTCCAGGCCGACGAATCGACCGCCCTCTGTGTGGTCGGCCACTGTCCTCGCGATCTCATATCCGTCTCCACGGGCCGCGACATCGATTTCCAACCTGGGCGGCCGACCCATGAGCGCATCACGGATCGCTCCACCTACGAGATACGACTCGTTTTCAAGCGTGCAGAGGCGCTCCAGCAGCGCTCTTATTTTCGTGTTTTCCCAGGGTTGGGTCATGCGGCGGGAAGCTCCGGTAGCGGCCGGAAAAGCGAGTTACGGGAGATCGGATGTGGGCTGCCGGGTCTTGCGCAAGGCTCTGCGGTTGGCTGTTCGACGCCCTCGATACCTTGCCTCGTAGACGTCCGTTAGCGCTGAACTTGAACGAGTTCGAAGCGCACGCTACCTACAATGGGTGAGGCCGTGAGCAGCAGCGGAATGCGCTCGCGATCACTGGAGAACCAGAGCCTCCCTTTAGCCAGCTCTTCCTTGTCCCCCGTGAGTTTGACCAACTTGAGGTCAACTCCCTGAGCGGTGTACGAGCCACCCTTCACCGTGAGAGGCCCCGGCCCGTTCCCGACCGGTGTCACCAGGAGGCGGCATCTGGCCTTGCCATCGTATATGTCCACGTACATGGGCTTACTCAGATTGGCCTGGCTCCTCAGAAGGAACGCCGCGCCCACCGGGTCGTATAGGCTCTCGTATTTCTCTTTGTGGTTCTCTCGCTCTCTCCCTTTGCTCTTGTCCACTGTCACCTGACGCGTCTGACGGTTGAACGCGAGATCCACCACTTCGTTGGGGAGGAGATTCGACTTCAGATGGAAACGGTACCAGTGCGGCTCGAATGTCCCCGGCGTGAACTTGGCCTGGACTTTGCTCCAAATCTCCAGGATCGCCTTGAGCACCCCGTCGGAAACCGCTTGGGCCGTCACGTTGAGATGATTGGGTTCCCGCACCGTGGTGATGTCGCCGTGACCCGCCTTCTGTCCATTCCACGTCACTTCATACCGTAGGATTTCAAGGGGTTGAGCGGCCAGAGTCCAGGACGCGACCAGCAACACGAACGCCGTCGCAGTAAACGCCAAACTCAGCGGACCTTTGCCGTTGATGCGGAATAACCTGCTGAACATACCGTGCTTATAGCCTCACACGCCGGACGGCGGTCGGAGAGCCCGGCTCAACGAAATCGCCGCCAATGAAACTTCTTATTTTTCTCCGGCATGACGATGACCAGTTGTTCCCCAGTGATTTGATACGGCCAACGACCGGAGTTCCCGACGTCATCAGTTATTTTGATTTCTCCGTCTTCAAGGGTGAAGTTCCCCGTCCTGGTCTTGACCCGATCAGTGTTATCCTTGTCCACTCGATTGAAGATAATCCTTCCCCTATCGGTGAATTCAAGGAGTGTTCGCGTGCTTTCCCGAGGAACTTCCTTGGTTCCTTTGTCGTCTTCCTGGAACATCAGTTCCCACGTGTCCACAATACGCTTGTCGGAGGGCGGGGTTTGGGTGCGAGTCGAAGACTGATCTTCGGCGCCGGGTTTTTCCAAACGAGCGCTCTTCGGCATAGTCATGGTAAGGCACGAGGCGCACAGAAGGGGCGCAATGACGATGAGCCCTACCCCAAGCCGCCTTAACATGACTGACATAATTCGATCCTCGACCGGTCCACACCGACTTCCGCGCCGCGAGTCACCGCGCCGGCCCACGGGTATTCACTACCACATGCTCCCGAAGGTCTTGATGGAGCTCCCACTTTGTTGGGATTCAGCCTTGGCGGTTTCCCGACCCTCGCCCGCGGGTTCCGGTTTCGGTTCAGGCTTTTTCGGCTGATTCACGGGGAACTCGCCTTTGGCAAGTCTGGTTAGGAATGGTCCGTCAATGATGATGCAGTATGAGCCTACGTCAAGCGTGTGGAATACCGCTTCCGCATCCTGCCAATCGAGTCCGAGGCACCCATGAGTAAGCCTTCCCCCGGTTGCTTCGGCGTAGTGAATGTACCGTGTTCCTTCAAACACAAGCTTGAATCGGAAAAAGCCCGGGACTCGACGATCTTCCCAGTTTACGGGGATCGGTTCGCCTTCCTCGCGAAAATACCAATCGGGTCTGATCCAATCATCTATCGGAATCTTGGCTCGAATGGGAAAGACCCCGACCGGCGTCTCAAAGGCCCCTTCCCTGGTCCGGCCTTTGCCTATGGCAACGGGACCTATACGCAGGAGCCTGCCGTTAGCGCTATAGAGGTAGAATTGGAAATTCCGCTTGTCGATCACGATGAATGGCCGCCCGTTCTTCTTCGTTATTGCGGTGGCAACGTACCGGGCCTCGGCCATCACACTCCTAATCTGACCTTCGTCGTGAATCCGATGCCCATAGTAATCGTCATACATCTCCTGACGGGGTTGAGCCTGCGGCTGCGGCTGGGCCTGAGGCTGGAAATGCTGCGGCTGAGTCTGCAGGCCCCTATTCACCTGATCTCGCAGAATCGTCTCCGCATCGCGATCCTCGTACTGGATTATAGGCGCAGGAGGGGACACAGGTTGCCTTCGAGCGGACCTGGGCGCCTCCCGCTGTCGGGCATTCTGAACCCGGGGATCCTGGTTCTGCCAGTATTCGTAACCATTTTCCTGAACCTGTTCAGGATAGTAGTACATCTGGGCAGAGAGCGGGGTCCCCAGCAGCATCAACCCGCCTATTACTCCAAGATACCGGATCAGATTCCGCATTCTAGAATCCCTCTCTCGGTTAACTACGGGAAAATCCACCACTTGCTCGCAAGCGTGTTCATCTATAATGTAATTTCTCCAGCCTGTCAACAATCCGCCGAAACCCCGAGGGATGTTGTTGCGCCAAGGAGTACACCGCCGCGCGCGTGGGTACGTCGCTTTGCAAACGGCCGCAGGGCGGGGGTCTTCTCAACTCCCGACGACCCTGCGTGTTGCGCGTGCGCCAGCGAGCGACTCAGCTTCCGCCGTATGAGCCTTACCCGAATGATCGAGGGCATGCGACCATTAATAATCATTTTTAGTCACCCTCACGGGAAGTTCGTTCCAACAATCAGCCCTCATCACCGTGAAGAAGGCTCCGCACACCTTGGCAGCGGAGTCAGCCTCTCCGGATGCCCCGCTCTATTGCTGCGCATTAACTCTAAGCCTCTTGGGCTTTCCCTACGCCCCCTGCCCTAACCCTTCCCGTCAGAGGAGGGGACAGGAGAGGGTGGGAGCGGGTCAGTTTCACAATGCCTGGCTGTATAGTATCAGCATGCCCGGTCAGGAGAGCAGTCCGTACTTCCGCATCTTGTACTGCAGATTGCTCCGAGAGATAGCAAGCATCTTGGCAGCCTGAGCCTGCACGTTATCAGCTCTTTTGAGCGCCTGACGTATCATCCGTTCTTCGATCGCATCAAGAGTCTCGGACAGTCCTTTCTCCCATGAGATCAAAGTGTTGATTCCTTCCTCGATCTCCGGAGATTCCCGGATTTCGGGCGGGAGGTCTTCGAGGCTCATTGACGAGCCTCGCGAGAGCACGAGAGCACGCTCGATCACATTCTCAAGCTCCCTAATGTTACCGGGCCAGGAATACTTGTAGAACGAACTCATAACCTCCGGCTCCACCGCCAATAGTGGCCGTCCCAGCTTTGCGCCGAATTTTTCAACAAAATGGGCCACCAGGTGCGGGATGTCCTCCCGACGCTCTCTCAACGGCGGCACACGAAGGTGAACCACGTTAAGCCTGAAAAACAGGTCCTCTCGGAATCGGCCTCCCGTAACTTCTTCTTTCAGATCTTTGTTCGTGGCCGCGATGATTCTCACGCTTACCTTGATGTCTTTGGTTCCGCCGACCCGTTGGAATTCCTGCTCTTGAAGCACTCTCAGGAGCTTGGCTTGGAGCGCAAGAGACATCTCGCCGACCTCATCGAGGAAGAGGGACCCGCTATCAGCAAATTCGAACTTCCCCTGCCTCGTCTGGACCGCTCCCGTGAAAGCGCCCTTCTCGTACCCGAAAAGCTCGGATTCCAGGAGGCTCTCGGGGACTGCGGCGCAATTAATGGAGACGAACGGGGCATTCACCCTGGGCGAAGCTCTGTGAATTCCACGGGCGATCAGCTCCTTGCCCGTCCCTGATTCGCCGGAAACGAGCACCGTGGTAGGCGTATCCGCGACCCTTTTCATAACAGCGAACACGCTCTCCATCGCCTTCGACTTGCCGATAATGTTCCCCCACGCGGCCCCCAGCTCTGTTTGAAGATGCCTGATCCGCGCAGTCAGAGCACGCTTTTCCACGCCTCTGGCCACGGCCCGCTTCAGGTCCTTGTTATCGAAGGGCTTCTGAATATGATCGAGGGCGCCTTTCTTCATTGCGGCCACCGCTTGATCCACTTCGGCGTAGGCGGTCATGAGGATCACCGGCAGATCCGGATCGAAGTCACGGAGACGCTCCAATAGCTCGACCCCCGACATCGTGGGCATCCGTATGTCGGTCAGCACCGTGTCAATAGGTGTCTTGTGGATGATGTCGATAGCTTCCTTTCCGGAGGCTGCCGTGAGCACCTTATAGCCCTCTTCCTCCAATAGGTCCTCGAGGACTACCAAGTAGTTCTTCTCATCATCCACAACAAGTACCGTGTTCATGCCGTATGAACCATGTGTGAGCTTCTCGTCACTCCAGCGCTCCAGGCGCCCTGGGAAGCGCCACGGTGAAAACAGCCCCTTCCCCTTCTTTGCTGTCCACGGAAATCTCTCCTCCGTGCGCGGTCACGATGTTATGCACCACCGATAATCCCAGGCCGGTTCCCATCTCATGCGTGGTAAAGAAGGGAGTGAATATGTTGGGCATATGCTCATCACGGATCCCGTGACCGTTGTCACGGAAGGTCACGGCCACATGGGAGTCGTCCCCGTCAATCTGAACGGTCAGAGCGCCGCCGTGCCCCATTGCGTCAAACGCATTTATGGCGATGTTAAGAAAAGCCTGGTACAGCAAGTCCGGGTCGCCCATGATCTCGGTTGAAGCGTCATCCGCATCGTCTTGTCGCCAATGTATCTTGCGCGCCCGAATTTGCTGGTCCAGATTATTCCTTACCCGCTCCACCACCTCGCGAAGATCCATCGGCCTCAGTTGCGGGGACCGAGGTTTGGCGAAGTCGAGAAAGTCCGTGAGAATCGTGCTCAAGCGAGTCGCTTCCTCTACGATCACCTGTGACAGTTTGGTTATGCGGGAGGCATCGGGATTGCTCTTCTTCGCCAGCACATCGGCCGAAGAACGAATGATCCCAAGGGGGTTCCGTATTTCGTGCGCGATCGTCGCCAACATCTGCCCAATTGAAGCAAGTTTCTCCGATTGCTGGAGCTGCTGCTGCAGCCTTTCCTGTTCTTGGGCTCTCTGAAACAGGATCCTTTCACCTCGCCTGACGATGAACGTGAGGGTTACAAATAGAAAAGCCATCAGGCCCGCCGCGACTAGGATAATCACCACAATGGACTTCTGTACCGCAAAGTATTGCTCTTTGACATCCTGGGTGATCTCGATCACTCCGTACATGTTCCCAAGCATCCAATAGTTTCCCGTGATTTCTCTCAAGGGGAAGTACGTGCGAGTCAACCACTTGGGCCGCCACCAGGGGCTGAGACGATCATCCTGGCTGATGACGGTGACGTCCTTACCGTTCAAAGCTTCGTCGAAAGGCGAACCGGCAGGCTCGTACGTGCCGATAAGGTCATACTCGGTGCTGTACGCAATCTTGCGATCCCTATCAATGATTCGGATGCGCTCGATCTTCAGGCCGTAGGTCACATCTTTGATTAGCGCGTCCAGAGACCCGAACTGATCCCATTTGCGCAGGTCCATCTGGACGCCCCTCGCCTTGAGGGGGGCATAAAACCCGTTGTATATATTGTAATTCAGATTCTCAGCCAACAAGCGTGCATAGTTCTCCGCGCCTTTGAGGAGCGTGTCCAGCATCCTGTTATAAAGAAAGGCCCCCAGCAGGAATGTGACAACCGCGATCACCGCAAACCCGGATATGATGAAATATTTCAGGAGCCTGAATGGACCAACCGCGCTGGGAGCAGCGTTGGGTATTGCCATGTCAACAACCCGTCGAGTGCGCTTCACTCGCCGGGAAATCTACCATCTTGATCCCCGGAGGTAAAGTGAAAGGGGAGCGTTGCAGTGTGCGCTTAGCGCTCCGATTCCTGGATTCGGTCTCGTATTTCAGCGCCGTTTCCTTCATTCCCGCGGAAAGCCTGCGCCGGGCTTCAACCGGGGCCGGAATCCGGTCTCTTCCATCCCGCGTCCCAAGCGGGACCGGACCCCGCCCTTCGACGGGCTGACGGGTGGCGGAACTCGGACGCGGTCGTGTCTGCGGAGGCAAGAATTTGAATTAGTAATGTCTGATACGATTTCTTGACGCGCTGTGCGGGCTTGCAAAATCGACTAGGCGTTCCCCACGTCTTCGGGATTCACCCGTTCCAGGATTTTGGTCAGTTCTTCGTCGCTTTGTTCCAGGTCATCCTGGGTCAGGATAACTTTGTGGCGGGTGGTTTCCTCCTGGGCTCCTTGGGTCATGCCGTCAATCACTTTTTCGCTGACAAAGATGGGCACTCCACTCCACGTGGCAAGAACCAACGAGTCCGAAGGGCGGGCGTCAACGGTCAGCAGTTTCGCTTCTGAAGTCTTGAGATAGATCGTGGCGTAATAGGTGTGGTCCCTCAGGTCATCGATCTCGATATGTTCCAAGGTGAGCCCGGATTTTTCCATAATATTGCGAAGCAATTCATGGGTGAGCGGTCTCTGGAAGACCTCTTTGTTCATCGCTCGCTGCAATGCCATGGCCTCGACGGGGCCAATCCATATGTACAACTCTCTCCCCCCGCTCTTCTCCTTCAGGATGACCACCGGCTGCATGTTCCTGTTGTCCGAGGCGATTCCCACCACGGTCATCTCCTGGAATTTCTTCTGGCTTTTCATGGAGACCTCTCAAGGCGTGAATGCGGCGCGTCGGACAGGTCGGGGAAACGCTACAAATTGGTCGGCATTCAGCGTTCGGCAAAATCCAGCCTAGCATTGCGTATCCCTGCTGTCAATGGCCCCGCCGGCGGGTTCGCCGCGAGGGAGGGGCGCGGTGCGCTTTTGCGATCCGGGTATGTCGACCCCCTGGCGCTTTGGGCATGTCACGCGTATATTGGGGAGGTCCCCGAGGCTTACGCGCCTCGCGGCAAGGGACAACCCAGAGCGAGGAGCCGGCGGATGTATATGCCCGAAATTGACGAAAAGAAATGCGACCAGTGTGACGAGTGCATCGACGTCTGCCCCACTGGGGCGCTCGAAAAGAACGCGAATACTACGGTCGTGGTCAACCCTCAAGACTGCCTTGGCTGCGAATCGTGCGTCTCCGTTTGTCCCCGGGAAGCGATTACGGTTCAGGATATCTGAGTTGGATCAGGTCACGGCAGAAAGAACGCCAACGATGCTTGGCTGACTTGACGTTTGCGGCCCCAAGCGGGAAGCTCTCCATAATCCCTCGATCGTTAAGCTATCAGGGTCTGTCTTCGGTGGAGGGGTCTTCGGTGAGCATCGCGAGATCCGCATCTTCGAGCGCATGGGCTCGTTGCGAAATGAGGATCGTCCCAAACGGGGTGTCCTGATAGATCCGAACCAGTTGCAGCTTAACCACTTCCAGAAGCGCGAGAAACGTTGTGAGAATGGTGAGTCGCGAGGTGTTCTCCTCGAAGAGGGACTCGAATGTCATGGATTCCCGCTCCCGGAGCTTGGCGAGTATCTCACGGATCTTGTCCTTGATATGCAGCCGGTCAGGTTCCACCTCCAAGAGGTCCGGCCTCGCTGTCCGCTCCATGATACGCCGCATGGCCTCAAGCAGATCAAAGAGGCTCACATCGAGCGGCTGTTCCGACACCGGGAGCCCCTGGCTTTCCTCCGTGCATTCCCTTGCGAAAACCCTCCCGTCCAGGACGTCCATGCTGCCCAGCTCAGCCGCCGCCTCCTTGTATCGCTTGTATTCCAGCAGATGAGCCACCAGTTCGTCCCGAGGGTCTTCGGTCTCGGCTTCCCCGCCCGAATCCTGCTCCGAGGGCAACAGCATCCGCGACTTGATGTGCGTGAGATACGCGGCCATCACGAGGTATTCTCCCGCCACATCAAGGTTCAGTTGTTTCATCAATTCCAAGGTATCCAGGTACTGCTGCGTGATGAGCGCGATGGGGATATCGGTGATGCTCACTTCGTTGCGGTATATCAGGTGCAGAAGAAGATCAAGCGGCCCCTCAAAAAGTTCCAGCTTCACTTCATGGGACATGGCGATCAGCCCGGGCCTTGAAGCAGTATCCCAGCGATGAATCGAATCGGAGGCACGACGATGTAGTCGACAACTCTCGTAAAAAGGAGCGCGAGCAGGATGATGAATCCGTACGGTTCAAGCTTCTGATACTCATACGCGAGGTGGCGCGGGAGCAAGCCCGCCAAGACGCTCGATCCGTCAAGTGGGTGCACCGGAATCATGTTGAAAACTGCAAGCCCCACATTAACTACGACGGCGAAACGGAGCATCAACACCAGGGGCCACAGAAAGAACGCGCTCAACGTTTCGCCTCCTGCGCTCGAATAGAAAAAGAGCGCAACGTGGAACACCAGCGCCAGCGCCGTTGCGGCGATCAGATTAGCTGCAGGCCCTCCCAGGCTGATCCAAAGCATGTCACGCAAAGGGTTGCGCAGGTTACGAGGGTCGACCGGCACCGGCTTGGCCCATCCGATTATCCGGGTGAGCACCAGCACGAGCGTGCCGATTGGATCCAGGTGGCTGATAGGATTGAATGTGAGCCGACCTGCCATCTTGGCGGTAGGATCACCGAGCCTCAGCGCAATGTATCCATGCATGTACTCGTGCACGGTGATAGCGATAAGAAACCCAGGAGCCACAAGAGCAATTTCCTGAATCATCCGAGAGATGTCAAAATCAAACATGCTTTGTCGTCCTCGACGTACCTCTCTGGCGCTCCTGATCCGGATCACCCTACGCTTGAGTGAACCATTGCTTGGCGCCACAAGCCGCGCTCCGGCTCAGATTCGACTCTTCCAGTCTCGGGACCGGCCGATTGTTTATAGAATCTGAAGAGAGATGACAAGAGCTCGTGGGCCGGCTCACTTCTTCTTGGCCTTCTGATCGCCCTTCGCGCCTTTAGCGGGGGCCTTTGCGCCCGTTTGGCCCTTCTTGGACTTTTCGCCTGCTTTGGCAGCGCCCTTTGCCTTTTTCTCCTCGCCTTCAGCCTTTGCAGCAGCTTCTACCGGCGCTCCGGCGATTTCGGCGGCCCGCGCGGCCGCGGCTTTGGCCCGCGCCTGCTCTTTCTTCTCTTGTAGCTTCTTTGTCTGCTCCTCTATGGAGCTGATACGGGCCAGCGCTTTCTCAACCTGCTTCACCTTGGCCTTGAGCTCCTTGACCTTCGGGTCCCTCCCGATGGCCTTCTCCGGGAGACCTTTTGCTTGGAGGACGCTTCGGCGACTTTCCAGCAAACCTAGGTATCGTGTCTTCTGCGCTTCCCTTGTATTCAAATGCTTGGATCCCATCTAACACCTCATGATCGGATTACGTTTGTCACGACATACACGAGAGGGCCTTCGTCTGCAAAGATGTTTCTCCGACGTGACGCATGGCCCGAAGCCGCCCATGTGTCGGCCTCCCTCGTGAGATCCCTGAGTTCTCCTAACGTGATCGCGGAGATCATGGAGAAGGGCGAGCAGAAACATCGCGGCTGCCGTCAGACCGAACGGAGCGATCTCACGAGAGATCGGCCACACAAAATGGGTCGGGCTGGCTGGGGCGGGAGGATTCGAACCTCCGAATGCGGGTTCCAAAGACCCGTGCCTTGCCGCTTGGCGACACCCCAACGCTAGAGAGCCCTAATAGTGACACTCACGCCTATCAGTCGATCACAACGCCCAGGTTGACAGGTTTGGTGAGGGTCATTGTCCATTGCGCAGGCAATCGCCTCCGCACCGCTCTAATCTGCTGGGCTTCACGATCGACAAGTCCGAAGACCGTCGGTCCGCTCCCGCTCATTAAGACCGCGTCGGAAGCCGCTTCGCGCGCGAACGCCTGCGCCTGAGCGATCTCCGGGTATAGCTTTTCAGCCACCGACTGGAGGTCGTTGTGAAGCAGACAACTAACGGAGCAACCCTTTCTAAGCAGCTTCCACAATGTACTGCGCCGCTCACCCTCTGTCAAGGTCCGGGAAAACTCACGGTACACCGCCGCGGTCGACACAGCGAACCCGGGATTGAGTAAAACCAATTCGTAGTCAAGAGAGAGCTGCGCCGGCGTGAGCCGGTCGCCGATTCCTTCACCCACAGCCGTGCCACCCTTGAGAAAAAAGGAAACATCGGCCCCGAGTTCACGGGCGCCATCCAAGAGATCCTGTTCAGTCAGCGGCAGGTCGAATAGCCGGCAAACGGCCAGGAGAGTCGCCGCGGCGTCTGAGCTGCCTCCTCCCAGCCCTGCGGCCACAGGGATACGCTTCATGAGCCTGATATCCACGGGGCGCCGCGCCTCAGTGCGCTTCTCTAACCACAAGAGGGCCTTTAGGACCAGGTTGTCCGCCCTTTCCAGATCGGGGCGCCCGGGAACTTCCAGACGAGACCGGGAAACGCCCTTGCGAACGACGAGTTCATCCCACAAGTCAATTGCTTGGAATAATGTTTCCAGCTCGTGGTACCCGTCTTCACGCCGTTTGAGCACTCGAAGGAAGAGATTGATTTTTGCGGGAGCTCGGACCCTGATGCTCTTCATCCGCCATTACTCATCCGGGAAGCCCCCTTCATCGCACCAGGGCTCGATCAGGTCCTGGCCCGTGAGATCGGTCAACAGCCTTCTTGTCTCCGGAGGGGCCCATTTCAGCGCATTAACGCCATAATTGTCCACGGCGTCAATGCGTGCGCCCGCGGCCAGCAGGGATTCAACCGACTCACGCTCACCCACCCAGGCAGCCCACATCAGCGCCGTCTCGCCGTCCGCATCTTGGGCATTCACATCCACGCCCTTCTCAAGGAGCGATCCGAGCAACTCGGCCCGGCCGGTCACGGCAGCCCACATCAGCGCAGTGCTGCCGTTACTGTCCGCTGCGTTGGGATCCGCGCCTTTTGCGAGGAGTTTCTCCGCATCCGCTGCGCGGCCTTCCTGAACCGCAACCAGGAGCGCCCGGTCTAGCCCAGCCACTCCGCCAAAAGCTCTCTCCGTTGCCGATACACTTACCTCCGGTTCTGCGTCGGTAGATGGGCCAAAGGCCGGCGCCTCGACGACGGAGACGGACCGAGGACCACACATGCCTGTGTCCACGTGCCATTTTTTACGGCCGGTCTCCAAATCTATCGCGTACACCATTCCCAAGAGGCTTCCCACAAGAACGAGATCGTCATAAATAACCGGCGATAAGGGTCTTCCGCTGCGCGTTCGGAACTTCCACCTGACGAGGCCGTTGCGGAGATCTACGGCATACACGTGTCCATCTCTGCTCCCAAAGCAAATGAGCGATTCGGACAAAACAAGATCGGTCCACGAGCGGTCGTCGGTCCGCAAAGTCCAGCAGAGACGCTTCTCTTCAAGGTCCACTGCGTAGAGTCGTCCGTCCCGACAACCGAAGAACACCATCCCATGGGCAACTACAGGCGTAGAAGCTACGGGCTCGGGAGTCGCGAATTGCCAGACAGGCTTTCCAGTCTGCGCGTCGAGGACCGAAAGGCCCTCATCGCTCCCAAGAAAAATCAGGCCGGAGCCCATGGTCAATCACCACCTTGCGATCGGATACCGGTATTTGGATAGCTTGCCATCGAGAACAGCCTATGGGTGAGTCTAATACCGTGATCCCGGTGGAATTTCAAGCCCCTACCGGCGAGTCCGAGCTGAACCCGACCCACGGCGTGCGCCGGGAGCGAAAAAATCCACGGACACCCTACCGAACTTAAAATCGTGACGGCTCCTAATGCCCCCCCGATCTCTAGAACCCGGACAAAGCCGCAGAGCGTCGGATGAGTTCTATCAGCGGGGACGGATAGACTCCCAGCCAGATCACCAGAATCGTGAGCACGCCGAGAACCGCGGCCGCGGCTTCGAAGCCCGCACGCCTGCCCCGCAACTCTTCTCGCGGGGCCTCGGGGCTTCCGAACATCGCGGCAATGAGCCGTAAATAGTAGAACAGGCCGATCACGCTTGTGCCGATCAGGACCAGCACGAGCATCCATAGGGATGAATCCACGCCTGCCCAGAGCACATAGAATTTGCCGACAAATCCCGCGGTCAGAGGTATCCCCGCCAGCGAAAGCAACATGGTCACGAACACCGCCCCGATCCACGGCCTGCGCCAGATCAGGCCCTGATAATCCTTGATGTCCTCCGCTTCCCCCTCGCTCCCGGAAAGGATTCCCACCACTCCGAACGCTCCCAGAATGCTCAGAAAATAGGCTACAAAGTAATAGGCGACTGCGGTGACCGCGAGCTCGCGCTGCGCCAGGAACGCGACGAGTAGATATCCGAGATGAGCTATGGACGAATAGGCCAGCATGCGCTTCACGTTGTCTTGGAGCAGCGCCAGGAGATTACCTGCCAGCATGGACGCCAGCGCAATCGCGCTGAAGCAAAATGCCACAGAGCTGAAGTCCTGAGCCGGAACCTCGCCGAAATACCTTAGGAGAAGGGCGAAGACAGCGCCCTTCGAGACCGTTGAAATGAAGCCGGTTATCGGCGCAGGCGCGCCCTCATATACGTCCGGAGTCCACATGTGGAAAGGCACAAGCGAGAGTTTGAATGCGATTCCGCTTACCAGGAGCGCCAAGCCGGCCATTTCCAAGCCCGAATAGTCACCGGCGAGAGACGTCGCGGTCTCACTGAACTCCAGAGAGCCTGATTTCGCATAGATTAGAGCCATGCCGAAGAGGAGAATCGCGTCCGCGGTGGCGGCAAGGATGAGGTACTTGATTCCCGCCTCAATGCCTCGCGGGGCGGCTCGCTGGTAAGCGATCAGCGCGTAAAGAGAGACCCCAAGGGTCTCCAGTCCGACAAAAAAAGAGGCAAAATGGTTGCTCGCGGCCACAACGCAGGCGCCCAGAGCCGCGAAGAGCAGTAGGGGGTAGTATTCCTCCGGATGCCCTTCGCGCCTTTCCAAGTATTGGTAGGAAAGGAGGGCCACCGCTGCCGTAGTAATCAGGATGAGACCCACAAAGAACAACGTGTATCCGTCCATCACTACCAGTGGCGTGATTTGCATAGGGACCAACGGCCGGACCGCGCACAAACCGAAAAAAGAGAGGCCTAAACCGATGAGGGTTACCAGCGTCACGACGGCATGGTCACGAGATACGGCTATCGCCGCCAGCGCCGCCACCGGGGTGGCGGCCAGGCATATCAAGGGAAGAAGCGCGTACAGCTCGATAAAAGTCATCTATCCCTGTCCCGCCCCGAAGGTAGGACAATCCCCATCCACCGGGAAAGAGACGTTTCGGTCGTATCGGGTTTTCCGGCCATCCTCGCCGTCGATCCGGCAACATGGCGCTCCAGCGCCCTCAAGGTGGGGCCGGCAGTGTCCAGCGCCCGTTGCGGAAAGAGCCCCACCCACAGGATCACGGCCCCCATCACCACCAGGAGTATGCTCTCCCGCGGGTCCAGGTCGTCGAATTTCACCGCGTCTTTGCGCGGTCCGAAGAAGACGCGATATATCATCCAGAGAGAATAGACCGTAGCAAGCACAATCCCAATCGCTGCGGCAATCGCCATTCCCGGGCTCGCCGTGTAAGTTCCGAACAGGACGAGGAACTCCCCCACGAAGTTACCAAGTCCCGGCAATCCCAGAGAGGCCAGCGCAAAGATGAGCGCCATTGCGCCCATGCGAGGCGCGGTTTCCCAAAAGCCTCTCATGCGCGGCAATTGCCGGGTACGGATCCTCTCCTGTAACTGGCCCACAATGATAAAGAGCGCGCCGGTGCTGATGCCGTGACAAAGCATCTGCACGACTGCGCCTTGCAAGGCCAATTCGTTCCACACGAACACTCCCAGCAGAACAAAGCCCATGTGACTAATGCTCGAATAGGCCACCAGACGCTTGAGGTCGGTCTGGGCAAACGCGAGGATTGCTCCGTAGAAGATCCCGATCACGGCCAGCGTCATCGCAATGGGCGCGAAAGCTGAGGCCGCGCCGGGAAAAAGCGGAAACAAGAACCGAATCAGGCCGTACCCTCCGGTCTTGAGCAGTAGCCCCGCGAGAATAACACTCCCCGCTGTGGGCGCCTCAGTATGCGCGTCGGGCAACCACGTATGGAACGGCGCCGCGGGCAGCTTGACCGCGAATGCGGCAAAAAATCCCAGCATGAGCCACATCGCGGTCCCAGCCGGTATGGACGCGGCCATGAGCTGCCCATAGTCGAAGGTGTAGGTCCCGGTAGCCCTACCGTGGACAAAGTATAGCCCCAGGATGGCGGCAAGCATGAGCAGGCCTCCCGCCTGCGTGAAAAGGAAGAACTTCAACGCGGCGTAGCGCCGATGCTCGTGACCCCAGGTTGCAATCATTATGTACATGGGGACGAGCATGGCTTCCCAGAAGACGAAGAAGAGTATCAGGTCCACGGCAAGGAAGATCCCGATGATACCGGTCACGGTCGCAAGGAGAATGAAGTGAAAGAAACCGACACGTTCCTGGATCTCAGTCCACGAGCACAGTACGCCGGCAATCGCGAGAAACACAGCCAGCGCCACCAGGAGAAGGCTTAAGCCGTCGAGAGCCAGATGAAAACTGATCCCTAGCTGCGGAATCCATGCCAGTTTCAGCTCTACAAGCCAAGTCGCGCGCCCGGGAGTGAGCATCCGGATGGGGTGATCCGCCCACAGCCGCAGAACAATGGCGAACTCCACAAACAGCCCCGCCAGCGCGACCCATCGCGACAATCCCACTCCCCGCCGCTCCGCGATCCAGGCAAGGATTCCCACAAGCAACGGAAGCGCAATCAACCAAACCAGTATCATAGGAGCACCATGATCCCGATCGCCAAAACCGCGCCTGCCACCACGCCGAGCGCGTAGTCTCTCAGCTTTCCCGTCTGCGTCCTGCTCAGACTGCTGTGCAAAGCCTCGTTGGCACGCGCAAGGCCGGTGAACAAAGTGTCCACGACATCGCCTCTGTTCGCGAGGGCAATCCGGACGAACGGCTTCACGACGATGAATTCGTACACACGATCAAATCCCCAGCCGGAGAACCAAAAGCCTTGGAGCCAACCGCCGGCCTTGATCGCTGCGATTCTGTCGGGGACTTCCGGATGGGCCACAAAGAGGAGGTAGGCCACGAGGACTCCCGAAACACACAACAGGCTGGTCAGAGCTTGCAGGAAAAGCTCCATCGCAGGCTGCGATTTTGCATGTGGAAGGCCCGGTAAAGCTGTCCCGAGAAACGGTGAAAGGTAATCCATCCCCCCGAGCCAACCCGGGGTCTCAAGGAATCCTGCGAAGATAGACAAGACGGCCAGAATCCCCATTGGAATGCGCATGATCGGTCCGGGGCGCCGACTCACAACCGACTTGCGTTCACCGAAAAAAGTGAGAAACACCATGCGGAACGCGTACAAGGCGGTTATCAGGGCTCCAAGCGCCCCTCCCAGCCACAGCCACGGTGACCCCTTCGGAGAAGTCCATGCATTCCACAACATCATGTCCTTACTGTAGAAACCACCGGTAACCAGCGGCAGGGCAGCGAGGGACGCCGCGCCCGCCACAAACGTCCAAAAAGTGTACGGCATCTCAGCGCGGAGACCGCCCAGCTTGAACATGTCCCTCTGCTCATCCGTAGCCAGAAGGACCGCTCCGGCGCCAAGAAAGAGCAACGACTTGAAAAACGCATGAGTGGCAAAGTGAAAAATCGCCGCGGACCACGCCCCGACTCCCAGAGCCAAAAACATGTAACCGATTTGACTCATGGTGGAATAAGCGAGGACTCTTTTGATGTCACGCTGAACCAGTGCGCTCAACCCTCCCAGGAGGAGGGTCGCGACGCCGATGATAGCCACCACGCTCTGCACCGCCGGGGCCAGCGAGAAGAGCCCATTGGTTCGAGCAATTAGGTACACACCCGCGGTCACCATAGTTGCCGCGTGGATGAGGGCGCTGACCGGTGTGGGGCCGGCCATCGCATCAGGCAACCAGGTCTGGAGGGGCGCCTGCGCAGACTTCCCCACTGCGCCGCAGAGCAACAGCGCAGCCGCAAGCGTTGCTGTGTTGGAGCCCACAGCCCACTCTTGAGCCGCGCGGCGCATGACCTCCTGGATCTGGAGCGTTCCCAGGCTGGTGAAGATAAGAAGTAGAGCCACCGCCAGGCCCACGTCGCCCACGCGGGTAACGATAAACGCTTTCATCGCAGCCCGGGCGTTCTCGCGCTCCTTATACCAGAAGCCGATGAGCAGGTAGCTGCACAGCCCTACGCCTTCCCAGCCGAGGTACAAGAAAAAAAGATTGTCCGCGAGCGCCAGGATAAGCATGGAAGCCACAAAGAGATCCATATACGCAAAGAACCACGCGTAGCTCTCATCATCTCCCATGAACTCCGCGGAATAGAGAAGGATCAAGAAGCCCACGACAGTGACCACGAGGATCATCGTCACCGAAAGCGCGTCGAGGCACAGGGCGACGTGCGGCCGGAGCAACCCCACTTCCAGCCATGCCCACAAGACCTGCGTTAAAGAGTCGCCGGGAGGAGGCGCTGATATGAACTGCGCGGCGACACCCACAGAAACGATCGCGGCTGCTCCCACCGACCCTACCCCTATCACAGCAACCGCCCGCCTCGCGAGCGCCCCGCCCATAAGCGCGATTACCAGGAATCCGGCTAAAGGCAGCGCGGGAATGAGCCACAGAAGCTCAAACATTTTAGCCTCGCATCCGCCGGGCGGCATCCGCGTCCAACGTTTTGAAATGGTGATGGAACTGGACAATCAGCGCCAGCCCAACCGCCACCTCCGCGGCCGCCATGGTGAGAATGAAAATGAACATGATCTGACCGTCCGGCTGCTGCCAACCGGCCCCCGCTACAACAAAAGCCATTCCGGCCGCGTTGAGCATGATTTCGATAGACATGAGCACGAAGAGAAGGTCACGGCGCACCAGCACGCCGACTAGTCCCAGGCAGAAGAGGAGTCCGGCCACATACAGCCCGTGCTCCATGGGGACCTGCGCCATTACGGGTCCTCCTTGCTCGGCGCTCGTGGCGGCGCCACCCGTCGCCCCAAATGATACGCTCCCACAAGGCCGGCCAGGAGCAGCACGGACGCAAGCTCGACTCCCAGCGCATATGGGCCGAAGAGCGCCAGGCTCACCTGCTTGGGGGACACCTCACTGCCGCTGGTCGGGGGCAGTTCCTGCCCGATCAGGACGTAGACAAGCTCTCCCAGGAGGACAATCGCGAGGATTCCCGGACCGATCCAGATCGAGGGATTAAGTAAAGCCTTCTGGCGCCGTTCACCCCTCGCGCCGAGATTCAGCATCATGATTACGAACACAAAGAGCACCATGATCGCGCCTGCGTAGATCAGGACCTCCAAAGCCGCTACGAAAGGCGCCCCTAATACAAAGAAGATCAAAGCAACCGCCAGCAGTGACACGATTAGATAGAGAAGCGCATGAACCACGTTGACCCGAGTAACAACCAAAGCTGTGGCAATAACAGCTACTAATGACGATATGTAGAAAACTGCGTTCATAACCACTTCTTGATGGAAAAGCCCCTGGCCGGCGCCACTCCACCTAGGGCATCAGGCTGCGCACATCCACGGGGGGTTCTTCATTCTCAGCCTCACCTTTGCCTTTTCCTGAAATAGCCAAACCCGCCACCTTGTAGAAGTTGTACCCAGGGTATTTGCCGGGACCGCTTATGAGCAGGTCTTCCTTTTCGTATACCAGCGCCCAACGATGGTATTCGCACATCTCAAAGTCCGGCGTAAGCTGTATCGCGTAGGTCGGGCACGCTTCCTCGCAAAACCCGCACAGAATGCACCGGGAGAAATTGATGCGGAAGAATTCCGGATAGCGCCTCCCGTGCTCGTCTTCGGTTGCCTGCAGCGAAATACAGTCCACAGGGCACGCGGCCGCGCAGAGGTAGCAGGCTACACACCGTTCGCCTCCATCCGGGTCTCGGGACAGAATAATTCGCCCTTTTGCTCGTGGGAAGTATCTGATTCTCTCGTCAGGGTACTGAACCGTCACCCGCCGCCGGAATGTGTGGGTCAACATGGTCCAGGCCGCTCTTATCAAAGATACCATAGATTTCCCCATCAGCCCCGCGCAAGCGTCACCGCGCCGGTCACGAGCAAATTGGCCAATGACACAGGCAACATCACCTTCCATCCGAACCCTAAGAGCTGGTCGAAACGTGGTCGGGGAAAGGTTGCTCTCAGGAGGATAAACAGACAAATGAACAGGCTCGTCTTCAGGAGAAACCAAACAATCGGCGGCAGAACGGGCCCGTTCCAGCCTCCGAAAAACAGGGTTACCACGAGGGCTGAGATAAGCGTGACACCTATGTATTCCCCGACAAAAAACATTCCGAACTTCATGCCTGAGTATTCCGTGTGATAACCGGCCACCAGTTCGGTCTCAGCTTCAGGAAGATCGAAGGGCAAGCGGTGCGTCTCCGCGACGCCGGCAATCACAAAGATCACCAACCCGAGAAATTGCGGGATGCAGAACCACATATCTTCCTGCGCTTCCACGATCGTCCGAAGGTTGAATGATCCCGCAAGAATTACCACGCCCATGAGCGACAAACCCATGAAGACCTCGTAGCTGAGCATCTGCGCAGCCGCGCGCAGACCTCCGAGCAGCGAGTACTTGTTACCGGAAGCCCATCCTGCGAACGCCACACTGTACACGCCCAAGGAAGACATAGCGAGAAAGAAGAGAAGCCCCACGTTGAGATCCACCACTCCAATACCGGGCGCAAAAGGAATGATCGCAAAAGAGAGGAGCGCGGTCACCACAATGATAGCCGGAGCGAGCACAAAAACCGCGCGATCCGCAAACGGAGGAACCCAGTCCTCCTTGGTCATAATCTTGATCATGTCCGCCATCACCTGGAGCAGTCCGAAAGGCCCCACACGGTTCGGGCCGAGCCGATCCTGCCACAGCGCGAGGAGCCTGCGCTCCACCCAGATGAGTCCCGCGGCTATGGCGATCGCGCCCGCGAGCACGCCAACCACGACGAGAATGGATCTGGCCGCCTCGCACATGTCAGCTCTTCTCCGCTTGTACAGCCTTGCCTATCCGAGCCCGCACAGGAATCGCCAGCCCTTTCAGCCTTTCCAACCCCTTTGGGAGCAGGGCCACTCCTCTAGGAAGATCCGCAACAATGCGCGCCGGAAGTGATTCGGCCGCGCCCGCGATTTCCACGCGCGCGAGCATTCCTTCGGACATGCCGAGCAAATCGGCATCCTCTTCGCCGATTGCCACATATGCGCTCGGAATCCGTTCCGCGATTGCCGGCGACAACGCGCTAAGCTCTTCCGACCCGAAAATGTGATACGAGGGCAGGATGAGCCACTCATCATCGCTCGGCGAAAACGCTACCGGAATAGCGTTGAAGTACTCTCGACCTCCATTGTCTCTCGGCTCAATGAGGCGTTGTCCCGGGTCTCCGCCTCTGAGCGGGCCCGCGATCTCCTCCTGGAATTTGTTTAACGACTGCGCCGAATTCCACCCAGGCGCCCAGTACCGAGGGTTCAGTGGAGGAGGCGATATACCCTGGAAGCCTTCCATTGAGAACGAAAGAGGGGAATCCGCGTCACGTGGAGGCGGAGGCTCGCGCATCGACACATTGGCAAGCATCGCTGTGCGGCCGCTGCACCGATGCGGTTGCCGAGCGATCTTCCGGCCTACGATTCGAGCATCCGCGCTCGGAGCTAAGTTTGAAACGGGTTGAAAGACGGGCAGCGCCTGGCGCATCCGAGTCACCAGGTCATCGAACGATTCCCATTCTTCCGTCCGGCCACGCGCTCTAGCCATCACCGCTTTACTCAGCCAGCGCCGGCTCTCCCCAATCGGATCGGGCGCCGGGAAAACTCGATAAGAGCGCTGCGCTCGGCCCTCGTTGTTCACCAGCGTGCCTTGGGATTCCGCGAACGCGGCTGCAGGCAAGACCAGATCCGCAACTTCCGCGGTTCCGGTGAGGCAATGGTCGATCACCACGAAGTTGCGGCACGAGGCTCTTAGTCTGTCTACGAGGTCCCTGGGCGCACGCGCGAAGAGGTCGTTTTCCAGCGTAACCACCGTATCAACTTGGCCCCTTTCCGCCATTTCGATCGCGTCCTCTAGGGATCGGCCTTCCATAAGGGCCACGCCCAGGCTGTTGCATTCAGGCGCGACAAAGGAGAGGGTCACCTGCCTACCGCGCGAATGCAGAGCCCACGCCACATTGGCCGCTGCCTGTATTACGGCGGGACTCATGGAGCTTGTTCCGGAGACCACAACCGGCCGTTCAGCTTCTCGAAGCGCGGCGGCTATCCTAACCGCCAGAGCGTGTCGGTCCGCGGGCAGGTCCACCACCGCCGGAGCCTGGGTGTCCAGCTCGTGCGCTACAGCGAATCCGAGCCGAGCTATGTCGTCAGGCGCGGCGTGGTATGTCTCTGTTGCAACGTCATCCAGCCCTGCGGCGATCGGCGCGGCGATAAAGAGCGGTCCCTTATTTCCTTGCACGGCCCCGCGAACCGCGGCATCCAACCACCCGGGAATCCGCAACTCATTTACCACCGCCATAGGCTTCCGGCGCACCGATTGGCGCAAATAGAGCGCCATCATGGGCGCGGTATTCGTCAGGTCTTCGCCCAGGATCAGGGCGGCATCGGCTGACTCCAGCTCGCGCAGAGATGCGGAAGGCGCCGGGCCTTCTCTTAGAATATGTACAATGAGAGAAACGAGGTCTTGCTCCGCTTGAGCCATTCCCGACGAGAAGTTCTCCTCGCCGACGAGATCCCTCAATGCAAAATTGGCCTCTAAAGGAGTTCGGGGTGACCCTATGCCGATGACCCGGGAGCTGTTTTGAACAATGTCTACAAGCCGACTTAGGGCTTCGTCAGCGCTAATCGGCTCCAGAGCAGTTGATCCTGAGCCCTGACCGGTTTTCGCCAGCGGTTCGCGAACGCGACGGTCGCTGTTGAGGAAATCGTACCCGAAGCGCCCACGATCGCAGAGGAAGTATCCGTTCACTTGGCCGTTGTACCGATTCAAGATCCTTCGGAGAGTCCCGTACCGTTCACCTGCGATGGTGTTGCAACCCAGCCCGCAGTGCACGCAGATTGAGGGAGCCGTCTGCAAGTCCCATTTTCGCGTATAGCGCTTCTTAAAGGTCTTGTCCGTGAAAACGCCCGTGGGACAGATCTCGACGAGGTTACCGCTGAATTCGTTTTCCAGCGCGCCTTCCTCAAGTCGTCCGAAGTAGACGCGCGAGTGAACGCCGAACACATCCAGGTCTCGACCGCCCGCGTAATCTCGATAGAAGCGCACGCATCGGTAGCATTGGATACACCGATTCATTTCGTGATTGATGAACGGCCCCAGATTCTGGTTCGAATAAGTGCGCTTCTTCTTGCGAGTCCTTCGATAGACGTGCCCCGTCATGACGGTCATGTCCTGCAGGTGACATTCGCCTCCTTCGTCGCATACCGGGCAATCATGGGGATGGTTGAGCATCAGCCATTCGATCACGCTCGCGCGAAAATGCCGCGCCTCCGGATCGTTAATGGAGATGCGGACGCCTTCCGTCGCAGGTGTCATGCAGGACATGAAGATACGGCCGCGGGTGTCGTTCTCGTCCCTGAAGATCTTCACCGCGCACAAACGGCACGATCCGACGGAATGCAAGGCCGGATGCCAACAGAAATGCGGGATGTCGAACCCCAGAGAGAGACACGCCACCAGTAGATTTTGGCCTTCTCTGACTTGGTAGGGCATGTTGTCAACGTAGATCGTAACCACGGATCACTTCCACGGACACCGCTTTTCGCGGATATGGCGCTCGAAGTCTTCTCGGAAGTATTTCAGAGCGCTCTGCAAGGGCTCCACCGCGCCCGGAGCCAGTGGACAAAATGTATTCCCGGGCCCGAGCAAGCGGCATTGATCCTCAAGGATCTCCAGATCCCCGGGACTGCCCTCCCCTTTTTCGAGGGCGGCGAGAATCTCCGCCGACCATGGGAGTCCCTCGCGGCATGGTGTGCACCATCCGCAAGATTCCCGCGCGAAAAAAGTAATGAGATTGTGCGCCATGCCCACAGGGCAGGTCCGATCGTCGAGCGCCACGATTCCGCCAGTCCCCAGCCGACTTCCGGCCTTCTGAATCGACTCAAAGTCCATAGGCGTGTCCAGATGTTGCTCTGTCAGGAAATCCGTCGATGCGCCGCCGGGGAGAAAACCCCTGAGGGTGAGGCCATCACGCATTCCGCCCGCGTGCTCTTCCAGAATCTCCCGAACCGTAACTCCCATGGGAAGCTCCCACGCCCCGGGCCTCTTCACTTTGCCGCTCACCCCGTAGATCTTGGTGCCCGCGTCCTGGGTGCGCCCGAGGCTCTTGAACCACGCCGCGCCGTTGCTCACAATGTGAGGCACATTGCAGAGCGTCTCAACGTTGTGGGTGACTGTGGGCTTGCCCCAAAGCCCTGAAATGGTCGGGAGGGGATCACGGGGACGCGGGACCGCGCGGCCGCCTTCCAGGGCATTGAGCATTGATGACGCTTCACCGGCAATGTAGCGGCCCGCGCTCACGTGGAGTCGCACCTCAAGGCTGTACCGGGTCCCGAGAATGCTCGACCCCGCGTAGTTCTTTCTGTACGCTTCCGCGATCGTCTGCTCCAACAGGCGGCGGGCGCGGGTGTATTCCCACCGTATGAAGACATACGCGATCTCCGCCTGAATCGCGTACGATGTGAGGATGACTCCTTCTATGAGCTGATGAGGATCGCCCTCCATGAGGAAGCGATCCTTGAATGTCCCCGGTTCCATCTCGTCCGCGTCCGCAACCACGTACTTGGGTCGCGGGCTGTCAACGCCGGTCGGCGCCGAGCTCCACTTGACTCCGGCTGGGAAACCCGCGCCACCCCTGCCTCGAAGGTTTGCGTCTTTCACCAGTTGAATGAGCTCCTCAGGCGTCATCCGGAGAAGGGCCTTCCTGAGCGCGGCGTAGCCGCCCGCCTTCTCGTACGCGTCAAGGTCGACCGGTCCTTCTCCAAGCCGCATCCTGCCGGTGAGCGGTTTTTCCATTCTCAGCCCTTAGGGGTATCGCTGGATGATCTCGTCTATGGTTGTCGCGTCCAAATTCACGAATAGCTCGCCGTCCACCATCATGGCCGGCGCTTGATCGCACGCGCCAAGGCACTGGATGGGCAACAAGGTGAATCGTCCGTCAGGTGTTGTTTGGCCCAAGTTAATCCCTAGTCGAGCGGTCAAGCGCACCCGCACCAGATCGTATCCCATAATCCAACAACTGACGCTGTCGCAGACCAGGATCACGTGCCTGCCAATCGGCTTTCGATAGATCTGATTATAAAAGGTCGCTACGCTGTCCAGCTCCGCAGGGCTCATTTCCAAGATGACCGCAAGCTCCCTGAGCATCTCGTCAGAGATCCACCCATAGTAGCGCTTGGCAATGAGGAGCACGTCCAAAGCCGCGCCGCGTTTGCGCTCGCAAGCCGCGACCGCGGCAAGCATTTCGCTCCTGACCTCTTCACTGAGCGTCGAGTGACGCTGCTCTTCCCGAGTCAATATCATCGATCCACATCCGCAAGAACATAATCGATACTGCCCAAAAGGGCCACCAGATCGGGGACCAACAAGCCCCTGCCGATGTAAGGGATCATCTGCAAGTGGGCGAAGGAGGGGGTTCGGATGCGCGCTCGATACGCTCCGGTATTCCCGTCACTGATCAGGTAATAGCCGTTGTTCCCCTTGGTGGCCTCGATGCCGTAAGAGGCTTCTCCCGGGGGAATCACCGGTCCCCAACTCACGCCAAGGAAATGCGTTATGAGGGTCTCAATGTCATGCATTGTGCGTTTCTTCAAAGGAGGTGTGGCGAGCGGATGATCGGCCATATAAGGGCCCTCGGGCATATTCTTGAGACACTGCTCGATGATCCGCAGGCTCTGGCGCATCTCTTCCACACGCACGACCGCGCGATCGTAGCAATCCCCGTTTTGACCGACCGGGATATCGAACTGGAATTGTTCGTACCCTGAATATGGCCGCTTCTTGCGAAAATCCCACTCGAAGCCGCACGCGCGCAGGCCCGGGCCGGTCACGCCCCATTCGACAGCGTCTTCACGAGTATAACTGCCGACTCCCTTGGCCCGGGCTTTCAGGATTGGGCTTTGCATGAGGAGCTTGTCATATTCCGCGAGGCGAGGAGGGAAGTAATCGACGAATTCTTTTACCAGGCGTTCCCAACCGTTGGGTAGATCTTGAGCCACGCCCCCGATCCTGAACCACATAGGATGCATGCGGCCCCCGGTGACTGCTTCAACCACGTCGAACACCCGCTCACGGTCGTTGAAGGTGAAGAACACCGGCGAAAGAGCCCCCAAGTCCTGCCCGAACGTGCCGTAGAAGACAAGGTGACTGGCTATGCGAAAGAATTCCGCCATCATGACCCGAATAACCTTTGCCTTGTCGGGCGCCCGGATACCGGCCAGCTTTTCCACGGCCAGCACGTACGGGAGATTGTTCATCACCCCGCCCAGGTAGTCGATCCGGTCCGTGTACGGAATAAAGGTGTGCCATGACTGGCGTTCGGCCATCTTTTCCGCGCCGCGGTGGTGGTACCCGATATCCAGAGCCGCGTCCACGATCTGTTCGCCGTCCAATGCAAGCATAATCCGGAGCACGCCGTGAGTTGAGGGATGTTGAGGGCCCATGTTCAGGAACATGTAGTCCACATCTCCCACAGCGGGCTTCATGCCCCATTCTTCGGGTCGAAAGCGAGCCGCGGCCTCCTCTGCCACAGCCTTCTCTTCAGTAAGCTGAAAAATCCCCATTTCGGTGGCTCTGGCAGGATGCTCTTTGCGGAGAGGGTGGCCCTTCCATGTCGGGGGCATGAGAATCCGCCTCAGATTCGGGTGTCCGTCGAAGGTGACCCCGAACATGTCATAGACCTCGCGTTCGTACCAGTTCGCGGCCGGCCATACTGAAACCGAGGAAGGAAGTCTCGGACGATCGCCTTTGAGGGCCACTTTTAGGCGCACGTCTTGGTTTCGGTCAAATGAGAGGAGATGGTACACAACCGAAAAGTCGCTTTCAGGTTGCCCATCCCGATGGTTTCTTAGGCGCTCGTCTATCGCGGTCAAGTCGTAGAGCATGGCAAACGGGCCGGGAATGTCGCGCTTCAGGTACCGGAGCGTTTCCAGAATCCGGTCCTTGGGAACCCAAAAAGTCGAGATGTCGTCCCGAGTCCCCTGTGGGGAGAGAAGACCTGTTCCGAATTTGTTTTCCAGCTCCGTCTGAATGTCCGGGGCTTCTTCCATGGAGGAAAGCTTCCTCGATTCCGCCTATTGATACACAAGGTCGCCGAAATATGGGCGAACCGGATCGAATCCGGGTCGGTCTAAAGCTCGTCCGGACTCTTCAATTCAGTTATCTTTCGGCGTTGTTCCCGTTTCAGATCGCGCATAGAGGGCATGGGCGCCCGACGGACCTCTTGATTCCCCACCACCCAGCTCAATGGACGGCGCTCTTTCCCCACAGCCTCTTGCAAGAGCAACAGGCCCTCCATGAACGACTCGGGACGAGGCGGACACCCCGGCACGTACACATCCACCGGCAG
>VGSG01000024.1 GCA_016875095.1 Deltaproteobacteria bacterium | reverse complement strand
ACAAAAAGTGAGGCGGGCGCAGGAGAAGAGGCTTCAGAGGAACCTCTCAAGAGCAAATCAACAACCAACACCTTTTTTCTCTTGATCTGCCTGAAACAGTACACAGACAGCGTCAATGCGCGAAGCATTTTCGCCGCGGTGAGCTTGCTTGACAGCGTTGATATCAGAATGCTAGTGATTGAGACACGTTAAACGAGGTAATCCCCCATGCCAGAGAACGATCCCAAGGGACTCCGCTCGGTGATAAAGGAGCTCGTCATCTCCCGAACTTCCGTGGTCTATCTTCTGACCGAGGAAGAAAGACGGGTTGAATTGGAGATCAAGGCGCTCAGCCAGGCTTTCAAGCCTCCATTCAGAGTGTACGTCTGGTCATGCACTACCGGAGTGACCGCAGAGGACTCCGCAGTGTTGCCGAACCCGTCAATTATGGAGGCCCTGGATTGGTTCATGGGGATTAATGAAACAGCGTTCCTCGTGCTTAACGATATACACGTCTTCCTGAGAGATAACCCCCCGGTGGTTCGCAAAGTCAAAGACGTGATCAAGAGAATCGAGAACACCTACAAGACGATCTTTCTCGTCTCACCATTCATGGAAATTCCGCTGGAAATGGCCAATGAAGTGGTTCTGGTTGACGTGCCGTTACCTCAAGCAGATGAAGTGGAGAAACTGCTCTTTCAGGTGATATCGCGCGAGAAAAACGGCGAGGGTCTTCGTCAATCACTCGCTGACGACATTCGAGATCAAATGGTGAAGCTGGGAGCGGGCTTGACGAGCCAGCAACTGATACAGGCCGTTCGAAAGGCTATAGCGGGAAAATCGGCCGTTACGACCAGAGAAGTGGACCTCCTCTTGGAAGAGAAGAAGCAGATCGTCAAGAAGAGCGGCCTGCTTGAGTTAATAGTCCAGGATCATGGTTTTGGGGATCTGGGCGGCTTCGCCACCCTCAAGAAATGGCTTGAGCTGCGCAAGGACATCTTTTCGAAGCGGGCGAGAGAATACGGCCTGAGCATGCCCAAAGGGGTCCTTTTGATGGGCATAAGCGGCTGCGGAAAGAGTCTGTGCGTCAAGGCCATCGCGGACTTCTGGAAGCTCCCTCTGTTGCGATTGGATATGGGGCGTCTGTACGACGGTTTGCAGGGGACTCCGGAGGAGTGCTTTCGCAAAGTGATCAAGACCGCGGAGGCTTCTGCGCCCTGCGTGCTCTGGATCGACGAGATCGAGGCGGGTATCGCCAACGCGGGCCAGAAGAGCCTGGGAGGAGCCGCGTCACGGGTGCTGGCCAATTTTCTTACCTGGATGCAGGAGAAGACCTCCCCGGTCTTTATCGGCGCCACCGCGAACCAGATCGAGCTTCTCCCCCCGGAAATCCTGAGAAAAGGCCGTTTCGACGAGCTTTTCTACGTGGAGCTTCCGTCGGATGTGGAACGGGAGGAGATCATTCGCATCCATCTGGCCAGGAAGAATGTCACCCCCCAAGGTTGGAGGTTTGACAACCTTCGCAAGATCACAGAGGGTTTCAACGGCGCAGAGATAGAGCAGGGCGTGATCGGCGCGGTTTTTAGGGCTTTTACCGAACGCCGCCCGGTGAGCGAGAAGGATCTATACATAGCTCTGGAGAGCATGGTGCCTCTCTCCACCACCATGCAGGAACAGATCAAGCAAATCGAGCGGTGGGCCCACAACCGTGCGCTCAAGGCAGGCGGCCCCTAACGAGGTGAACTCGACGCCGCGCGCGTTACCCGCAAGTCGATATGGCGTCCGCTGCGATTTTGCTCACATCTCGGACTTGGATCTGACTCACTCCTGTTTATTGCAGATCAGGACTTTCCGGCCGTCCTTAAATACCACTTGGATTTTCTGGCGCCCCACGATTTCGAGGACCCTGCCGACCCCAAGGGCAGGGTGTTCTATGAATTCACCCACCGTGTACATGTCGGCGAGCCTATATGGTCTAGGCTCGGCATCCGGCGGCATTTCTTTCATAAAAGTAGACCATTCACCGTATGCTCGAGAGTTGGTCTTGCGGGGCTTGGGCCTGGGAGGGGTGTCAGGTCGATTCTTGACAACCGCCGCGTTCTTTTCACGAACTCCTACACGTTTGGGTGGATAGTACTTGTGGTCGCTTCCACAGGTCAGGCAATGAACCCTCTTTACCTCGTATCCCACCACTGCGATCACACGATGATTCAAGTTCATTCGACAACGCGTACACCACGCTTCCAGGTCATCACCCGGCCCGATTGTATTTCCAGCCATCCGTCCTCCACAATCGCTCTCACAGCTTGTCCCTATCATACGCCAAAGGAAAATTCGGTTACTTTTAGGTCATTGTTCACCTTGGTCACACCCGCGTGCGCGGCTGCCAATTCACCTGCGCTGCCCTTTTCCTTAAGACTGCGAATCCGGCCCGTAATGGTCAGCACCCCATAAGAATTGGCGACAACCTCAACGTTTCTGGCTATAGCGGAAGTAAGTTTCTTGCGGATGAGAGCCTCAACCCTCTTGGCAAGAGCCATACTTCTCAGCTTTTCCTGAATCTCTTCCGGGTCGGGAACTTTTTCCATTTTTTCCGCGGCGGTAATGACGATCTGCGCTGCATCCGCCGACGAAAAGTGTTCGGTGTTTACCACAAGATCGTAGAGAGCCGGATCGTTCTCGTCCTGACGAAAGATCGACCGGGCAAGGTTGTCTCGTTCATGGTCGTACTTGCGGATAAACTCTTCGGCCTCTTCCGAGGAGATATCGTACCGTTCCATGATCCGTTTGATCCTGACGCTCATGGGCGCCACTGTACGCACCTTTAGGACCCCGGGAATGTCCCGAAGGACGATCTGGGCGCCTCTCCCGATAAGCACCACGTTACCTCTGGAGGCCTCCTCGAAGTTGAGCGCCTGAAAGAGGCTCGTATAGGCGGGTCTGTCAAAAAAGATCCGCTCCCAGAAGGTCGGTCCGAGCTCCGTCTCGTACACGAGACATGCGTCATCGTATTCTCTGTCACAGGACTGGGCCAACTCGTGAACTTGTTGGCGGCCCACAAGTTGCAAACCCATCTGCTTAGCCACGATCGCGGCAATAACGTCTCCGAATGACCCTACCAGCCTGGAAATAGTTACAATCACCATGTATCGTCCTTCCTCCCGCCCAATATCACCAGGTCTTCTTGCCCGCTCAGAATCCTGCGCCTGAATTTCCACGAGCCACACGTGGCGACCCCAGGGCTAGGTCGTTTTATCATCAGAACGCGACCATCGCCTCCAGTCATGGGGCCACAATGATCGTCAGCCGCTCAGGACCGTGCACTCCAATGGTCAAGGTTAATTCGATATCCGCGGTTCTGCTGGGACCTGTCTCAAGGGTGACGTTGGTAGGTATATCCTGCCCCCACAAAGCGAATAGATCTTCAACGGTCTCGTATATTCTCTCTTGCGGAACTATCGCCACGTGATGAGGGGGTAGGAGGCCGGCCTGCACCACTCGTCCGCCTTCGCTGGAGCACACAATGCTCCCGGTTTCAGCCACTGCCCCGAAGACCTCCTCCACGCAGACGGACGCCTCACGGTAATCCTCTTCACGCTTTTCCGGAGGAATCACCAGGGCTCTTTCCTTTTCGCCGACGCCGGGGCAGAAGATGGACTTGGCGTTTCTCAACAGATCATCGAGAAGTCGCTGAGCTTCATCCAGGCCGGCGGCCCGAAAGGTCTCCGCTCCGCACTTTGTGGCATTCTCCATGAAGAGCGAGACAACACGGTCGTTGTTCACAACATCCTCCTCCGGAAGGCGCGCGCAACGGGCCGAGGAATCCGGCTCATTGGGCCATAGCCGCTCAATTTCTGCGCGAAAGGCCAAAAGATCCGGGCCAAGGTCTGGCCGAACGCGAACATCACCGGCGAGCTAACAACAGCCCCGTACGCGCTCATGCCCCGTTTCTCAAGCAAAGGGGCAAAGCCTTCTTCAACACTCGCCTCCCGCAGCCGACACAGCAGCCTCACCAGCGGTACCTTGACCGGGCACGCGTCAACGCACGCCCCACATAGGGTGGTGGCGTCCAGGACAGGGTGCGCCCGCTCCATTCCTTCGAGCAATGCGGTAAGAACGATCCCCATCGGTCCCGGATACGTGGAATCATACGCATGGCCCCCTATGGCGCGGTACACCGGGCACACGTTCAGACATGCGCTGCACCGAATGCATTTGAGAATTTCACGATACTCACCCTTGAGAATTTCCCAGCGCCCATTGTCCAAGAGCACAATGTGTAGCTCATCCGCGCCGGTGAAATCCCCGGGCTTGCGTGGGCCGGTGATGACCGATACGTAGCTGGAGAGCATCTGGCCGGTCGCGGATCGAGGCAACAAGCGGACGAACGAAGGCAAGTCGGTCACCGATGGCAAGAGCTTTTCTATGGTGAGCACCGCCACGTGCAGCCGCGGAACCGTGGTAACCATCCGACCGTTTCCCTCGTTCGTGAAGATGACAAGGCTCCCTGTGTCGGCCACGGCAAAGTTCGCGCCTGTGATACCGGCGTCGGCTGTGAGAAACTCGGTGCGAAGCACGTTCCTGGCGACGCGGGTGAGCACGGTGGGGTCGTCGGAATAGTCCACTCCAAGCTTTTCGGCAAAGAGTTTGCCGATCTGTTCGCGGGTCTTGTGGATCGCGGGAGCAAGGATATGAGAAGGGGCTTCAGCAGCTAACTGCACGATGTACTCGCCCAGGTCGGTTTCGAGCACGTCTATGCCCCGTTCCTGGAGGCACGGATTGAGGTGGATCTCCTCCGTGACCATTGACTTGGCTTTTACCACTTTCTTGACGCCACGATCCTCCAGGATTCCCGCCACCGTGCGTCGCGCGGATTCAGCGTCTACGGCCTGGTATACCTTGGCTCCTGCTCGCTCCGCGCTGGCGCAAAACTGCTCCACATACTGCGGCAGGTTATCCAAAACTTTCATACGGATGGTGGACGCCTTTTCCCGCCATTCCTCCATAGGGAGGGACGCGATCCCTTCCGTGCGCTTGGTCACAAAGGTGTCCGTAGCCCTCTTTATGGCCTCGCGGAGCATCGGATCTCGCAAGGCCTTCTGGACGTTCGCTCGGAAAGTGATAGCTTCTCGTGACGAGCTCATAGACCCTCCGCGAGAACCTGCGCGATGTGTTTGACTGCCACGTTGTCGCCTCGTCTTCGCAACGCGTCATGAATATTCATCAGGCATCCGTGGTCGCAGCCCGTGACCGTATCAGCATTCGTGTTACGAATCGTCGCGGCCTTTTCCTCGGCGAGGGCTACAGAAATCTCGGGCTGCCTGGCCATGAAGATGCCGCCGAAACCACAGCAGCGATCGGCATGAGGCAGAGAAACGAATTCCGCTCCTTGGAGAGAATTCAGAAGCAGCAGCGGTTCTTCCTTGACACTCAGCTCTCTGGTTAACTGACACGAAGCGTGATACGTGATTCGCCCGGTCCCTTTGAGGCCGGCTTCGTGCGCGTTGAGCACGTGCACGAGAAACTGGGTGAGTTCGTACGTCCGCTCGGCAGTCTTTCGCGCTTTTTCCAATAGTCGCGGATTATCTTTGAACAATTCGGGGTAATGGTTCTTGATCATGGACGCGCAAGAGCCCGATGGTATGACGATAGGATCCGCACCGTCAAACACCGACAAGAAGTGTTCGGCCGCCTTACGGGCTTCGTGCGTGTACCCGCCGCTGTGAGGCGGTTTTCCGCAGCAGGTCTGCTCTTTCGGGTACGCGACCTCCACACCGAAGCGACGCAAGAGGCGCAAAGCGGCCTCGCCGGTTTCAGGAAAGAACGTGTCCACAAGACAAGTGCTGAAGAATTGTATTCGCATGGCCTGAGCGATCCGTTCCGGGCAAAAAGTCACTTAGTCTAGCGATGGGGACGCGCGCTCGTCAAGGCCAAAAACTTGCTTTGGCGATTGATCCGGTCGATTATAGAAACCGCCGTTTGCCTTGGAAGCGAGCGCAAGTTACGATATGATCCGGCTGGATGCGAAATCGAGCGCACTCATAACTCCTTTCATAAAATCGATCGAGAGAAGCTCCGCGACGGAGACTCGTCAGGAATAGATCGGAGCGCACACAACGTCGTGAGCCGGCTAACGGAGTGTGTCCCATGAGACATGGCGCCGCCGTGGCGGTCATCATACCCGCGTTGGACGAGGAAGAGGCAATCGGAAAAGTCGTCTCTTCCATACCGGAATGGGTGGACGACGTGATCGTGGTGGACAACGGCTCAAGCGATCGCACGGCCGCGGTGGCTAGCGCAAGCGGCGCGCGGGTTTTCTCGGAGCCGATGAAAGGCTACGGCGCGGCGTGTCTGAAAGGGATTTCACAGCTTAGAGATCCTGACGTGGTCGTCTTTCTTGACGGCGACTTCAGCGATCATCCCGAAGAAATGAGCCTGCTGGTCGATCCCATTGCTCAAGACAGGGCCGATCTAGTGATCGGTTCGCGGGTGTTGGGACGTCGAGAACGGCGATCGCTCACTCTCCAAGCGCGATTGGGCAACAAGCTGGCTTGTGGGCTTATCGCCCGGTTCTGGGACGTACGGTATACCGATCTAGGGCCGTTTCGGGCCATAAGCTACGGTTGCTTGCAAGACCTGGAAATGCGAGACCGGAATTATGGCTGGACCGTGGAAATGCAGATCAAAGCGGCCCTCAGGCGACTGAGGGTGACTGAAGTCCCGGTTTCGTACCGGAAAAGGATCGGTAGATCCAAGGTTTCAGGCACGTTCAAAGGCGCGGTGGCCGCGGGAACAAAGATACTCGCCACGATTTTTGGCTTCGCGGTGGAGGAGAAGCGCAAAGCAAGGCTGAAAGAGCCCCGCGAACGAGTGGTCCTGTTTACACGCTACCCTGAGCCGGGGAAAACCAAGACGAGGATGATACCTTTTCTCGGAGCGGAAAAGGCGGCGGATCTTCACGCGCAGATGACCGAGTTTACCTTGGAGCGGATCAACGAAGTCAAACATACGCGAGCCCTGTCAATTGAAATCCGCTATGCGGGCGGAACCGAACGACTCATGCGCCGCTGGCTGGGAAAATCCTTTGCGTACGCGAGCCAGGGGTCAGGCGATCTGGGAACGCGAATGTTGCGCTCGTGCGCGGACGCGCTCAGGCAGGGCGTCAGACGGGTGGTGGTCGTGGGCGCGGACTGCCCCGGCTGGACCGCGACCACTCTCGACAAAGCTTTTCGCCTGTTGTTGCGAAAAGATGTCGCGCTGGGTCCCGCCGTAGACGGCGGGTACTATTTGGTTGGCCTGAGCAGATTGGCGCCGGAGATTTTCCGTGAGATACCGTGGGGCACGGACCGAGTGCTGCAACAAACCATCGAAATCATTCGTTCGCGTGGCCTTGACGCGGCATTTCTCGATCCATTCCGGGACGTGGACCGTCCTGAAGATCTGCCCGTTTGGGAGGAAGCGGTCCGTGCTCGGTACGGGTGTTCCCTGGCCCGTTATGAGCAAGACTACTCGATCAGGCGCTCATCCCCGCTCTTCGACGGCCGCGGGCTCAAGAGAGCCTTGGAAGAACCACCGGAACCAATGAATGAGCCCTACGGAGAGCTGGGCCGTGTTTCCGTGATCATCCCTACCCTCGATGAGGAAGCTACGATTGGTTCAGCGCTTCTCCGGGTTGTGGGAATACCCGGCGCCGAGGTGATTGTGGCCGATGGCGGGAGCAAGGACCGGACCGTGGAGTTGGCTCTCAGCCTTGGCGCCCGCGTTGTCACCAGTTCCGTGGGGAGGGCGCGGCAGATGAACGCAGGGGCCGGACAAGCCACCGGTGACACACTCGTTTTCCTTCATGCGGATACTTTGCTTCCCGAAGGCTGGTTGGACGCGGCGCAGGATCTCCTCAACCGGCCCGGGACAACGCTGGGAGCCTTTACGTTTAAGCTTGACCAAAAATCAGCGTCTTTCAGACTCATTGAGAAGTTGGCCAACTTGAGAGCGAGGCTCATGCAGATGCCGTACGGCGACCAAGTCCTTTTCTTGAGGGCCGGCTTGTTTCATCGGCTCGGGGGATTTCCCGATCTTCCTGTCATGGAGGATTTTGAGCTTGTGCGACGCGCGCGAGGGCAAGGCAAAGTAAGGATAGCGTCGCTACCCGCGGTAACGTCAGCCCGGCGCTGGGGGAGTCTGGGGGTGTTGCGACTTACGCTCGTCCATCAACTCATCCTTATGGCGCGGCTGGTAGGCAGTTCCCCGCGAGTGATCTCATGGCTCGCTCGCCTAAGAGACCCGGAGCGACACACATGAAGGCCCTGCTCACCGGCGCCACAGGCTTCATCGGCAGCCATATGGCGGAGCTGCTCCTGGCCCACGGGTGGGAAGTGCTCTGCCCGGTGCGAATAGGATCCGCGCTGAGGGGCTTGGAAGGCGCGAATGTTCAGTTGGTCGCCCTGGACGATTTTGAGGAAGAGGTTCTCCGTAGCGGCCCAGTGGATTATGTGTTTCATGTTGCGGCGGCGACTCGCGCGAGGAATTACCAAGAGTACGAAAAAGCAAACGTACAGCTCACACGCCGACTGCTGGAGGCGTTTGCCAAACCCTCGCTCGGTAGCGGATTGAAGCGTTTCACGCTGGTCAGCTCGCAGGGCGCCGCGGGCCCTTCGCGCGACGGTCGGACTCCCGTTACGGAATCCGATCCTCCTCATCCCATCTCTCTATACGGTCGATCAAAGCTCGAGGCCGAGCGCGTGACCCTTGGCTTTGCCGATCGCGTGCCGGTGACGGTGACGCGTCCCTCCACGGTCTTCGGGCCTAGAGACACCGACGTGCTAGGTCTCTTTCGAGCCGCGAAATTCGGCCTCGCGCCGCGTTTGTCCGGGCCGTCGCGGCTGGTGAGCGTCATCTACGTCCAGGACCTGATTCGTGGGATCCTCGCTGCGGCGACATCTGAGAATTCTGTAGGGCAGACGTATTTTCTGGCGAATTCAGAACCTGTGGTTTGGCACGAGTTTGCGTTGCAGGTTTGCCGGATCATGGGCCGCGGCGGCATGGTCTTGCCTCTTCCTGTGCCTATAATGCGCGTTGTGGCTGCTGCGGGTGACCAGATCTCGAAGTATACGGGTTTCACCCCGCTCTTCAGGACCGAGAAACTCGAAGAGATGAGACAAATTGCTTGGGTATGCTCTACGGAGAAGGCCCTCAGAGATCTCGGATGGCGCGCTGAAACAGCAATTCCCGACGCGCTGCGAACCACAGCCGACTGGTGCCGCACGCACGGCTGGATTTGAGTTCTAGAGCTACTAATGCAGAGATGATATCACCGCTCGCGAGATGCGAGCGTTTTCTTTGACGGCCAAGCCTCCGGACCCCACGTGCAAGAGAACGGTGACCTGTTCATCAAGTCGCTCCACCACGGTTGGTGAATGAGAAGCGCCGGCGGCAAGCAATCTATCGTGCGGCAGAATCATGATGAGCATCGGATTGGAGGGGTGGATCTTCTCATTGAATCGAATGAGGTACGTTCCCGGTTCGAGCTTCCACCAGCCATACGGTTCCTCTCGGGTGTTCTTCACCGGATGCAACAGTTCCTTCGCTGCTTGCCGATACTCGCTCCCTCCGAAATCGAGGCTTCCTCCGGACCTGACCATACTGACGGATGAGACAGTCAAATCCAGCGAAAACGATCCGAGTTGTTTCTTGGCCGAGATCAGCCCCTGAACAAAAGCAACGAACTCAGTGGATGGGACAAAGCCTGTCATAGCCGGTGACCTTCTCCTCTCTCGTTAAGGCCCTTTAACGCTTAGGGGTATAAGTGACTGATGTCAGGATTCAATCGCTTTGACAGCCCTATCTCGCATATCCATGATTGCTGAAGCGGCCCCGGCTGGGTCATCCGCCTTGAAGATCGCGGAACCTACAATTGCGGCGGACTGGGGGCCTACAATAGCGGCCCATTCCTTAAACTGCTCCTCAAGACTCCTGCCAAAGCGGTCCTGTCGTCCGAATCCAGGACACCATATAGGTTTATCCGTCATGGTCCGGTACCGGCGAAGATCATCAGGCCGCGTCGCGGGTCCGACGTATCCTTCCACATGGAGGGCTTCGCCCATAAGCAGAATGGCCTCGGTCACGTCTCGGCATGGACGGTCCGCGGGAAAGGCAAGCTGAAGGCCCGCCTCAAAGACTTGCTCAGCCAAGGTGGCGATCTCGACCCGGCTACCGAAAAAGAGACTCGCGCCCGCGTGGCTCATCAAGGGCAACAGCAACACACCGATACCTGCGTCTCGCGCCGAGGCAACCGCTTCCGCCACGGAAACGGGCCCTGGAAAGCCGTGGACAGTAACGTGTGAGGCCCCCTGTCCCTGAAGCGCATGAAGGATTTTGGCATTCGTCCCGTCCCATCCTCCACTTGAATAGAAGCCGATGTCCGCGATTTTTAGGTCGATCAAGATAGGACGGTCTCCCACTATCTCCCTTATTTCCGCGATAGCGCGCGCGCCCTTTTGCAGTAGAGTTGCAGCCCCAACCTTTATGCCGTCGACAATGGTCCCTACCTCCCTCACCACCGTGAACACGTCTTCCGGTGTCGGGAGATCGGCAGCCAGGATAATTGCGTATTCTCTCATGGCATCCCCGTGGTCGAGAGCCGCGGCCGGAAGCAGCCATCGACGACATCGAGGACCGCGCTAAGGAGTGGCTTCATCCGTGTCCATCCCCAGTTTCATGAGCCGGTACCTGAGGGATCTGAGCGTAATGCCGAGCAGGCGAGATGCGCGGGCACGATTCCCCCCGGCCATCTCCAGCGCTCTGAGAATGAGCTTCTTTTCCAGATCCTGAGTGGCCTGATCCAGGTTGATCCCCCCCTCAGGGAAATCCGGGTCGCCGGTGACCACATCGCGTTGCACGCTCTCCACCAATCGGTCGGGAAGGTGCTCGGCATTCAGTTGATCCGACTGCTCCAGGGTGACGCATCGTTCGATAATATTTTCCAGTTCTCGCACGTTCCCAGGATAGTGATAATTGCGCAGGACTCTCATGGCAAGGGCGGAGACCTTCTTAATGTCTTTCTTCTGTTCTCGCGCGAATTCTTTCAGGAAGTGATCGACCAGCAGGGGGATATCTTCTTCGCGTTCGCGTAGAGGCGGGATGCGGACACGGATAACGTTGAGCCGGTAATAGAGATCCTCTCGGAAGCGACTTTCCTGCATCTCCGTTTCGAGGTTCCTATTGGTGGCGGCGATCACACGGACATCCACTTTTCCCGACTCAACCCCCCCCACCCGACGGAACTCCCGGTCTTGAAGGAAACGCAGGAGCTTGGTTTGCACGAAGACAGGAATCTCTCCCACTTCATCAAGAAAAAGTGTTCCGGTGTGGGCTTCTTCGACGAGGCCGGCCTTATTGGTCACAGCGCCGGTGAACGCGCCCTTCACGTGGCCGAACAGCTCCGATTCGATCAAGGTTTCCGGAATGGCGCTGCAATTAACCACCACAAAGGGTTTGTCAGCGCGGGGGGATTTGGCGTGGATCGCCTTGGCCACGAGTTCCTTGCCGGTGCCGGATTCACCGAGAATGAGGACACTCGCCTTCGACGTCGCGACCCGGTTTATCATATCAAAGACGTCCATCATTTCGCGAGATCGGCCTATGATCTCGCTGAATGCGAATTGTTCCCGGACCTTATCGTCTCTGAAGGGGGCCTCTTTGCGAAACTTCCGAGCCTCGAGGGCATTACGTATGACACTACGGAGATCTTCAACTTGAAAGGGCTTGGATATGTAATCGTACGCGCCTTCACGAACCGCTCTCACCGCATCGTCGGCCGAGGCGTACGCGGTTATGGCTATAATTGCCGCAAGCGAATCCACGGCGCGGATCTCTCTAATCAAATCAAGGCCGCTCATTCCAGGCATTTTTATGTCGGTAATAACCAGGTCCGGCCTCTGTTTTTGGTACAGGTCCATGGCTTCCTCACCACTGGTGGCCAGAACAACCTCATAGCCTTCCTTGGAGAGCATAATTTGAAGCAATTCCCTCATGCTGGCTTCGTCATCAACCACAAGAAGGCGTTCGTTCATGAGCCGGCGTTACCTTTGTCCCGTCGATTATCAGTCACTTCTTCGGCCGCCAGAGGCAGCTTAATGGAGAAGGTAGTTCCCGAGGAAGCGTTGCTCCAAACTTCCACTGTCCCCCCGTGCGATTGCGCCACGCCCAGCGCCACCGAAAGTCCCAGCCCCACCCCGCCGGGTTTGGTTGTGGCAAATGGCTCAAAAAGGCGCTCTTTCATCTCCGGCGCTATTCCGAAACCCGCATCTTGTATGTTGAGTCGGGCCTGGCCTTTCTCCTCGTCGGCCTCCAGCGTGACCCTGATGACGCCATTTTCGGGCGAGGCTTCCGCCGCATTCTTGAGCAGATGCCAAACCGCATGACGAAGCCGCCGAGGATCGCCTTCGACCTCCAAACCACGACTCAAGAGCGGTTCCACAACCACTTTTTGTTTCACCTCGGCATCCTGGAAGAAAAGCTCTATCGTGTCTTCAACCAGTTGGTCCAACATCACCCGGACTCCGCGTGTCCGGCGCACACTCACAGCGGCCGCGAAGTCCTCGAGCAAGGAGTTGATCCGGTCCGCCTCTCTGAGCACAATATCAAACAGCTTGGCCTGATCCTCAACCTCTCCGGTGAACTGGCCCAGCATCTCCGTCGCTCCCCTCAGCGCAGCGAGAGGATTGCGGATCTCATGAGCCATACCCGCCGCGACTCGCACCAGCGCAGCCTGACGTTCGCTCAGCCGAACGCGTTCTTCCATCTTCCTCAATTCGGTCACGTCCTGGAAAACCACCAACCGCCCGGATCGGACTCCATCCACGTCCATCAGGTCCGACACGGTCAGGTGAATATCTCGGCGTTCTCCGTTAATCTCCTTTACAGTGAAGTAAGGCTTTCGGGAGTCGGTTGAGGCCAATCCATCCTCTCGAGTTACCGTGAATATTTCACTGAGCGGACGATGGACCAGCCCATGAAGAGGAGCGGCCAGCAGCGCGGCGCCCGAACGGTTCACGTATGTAATATTGTCATTCTCGTCCGTAGTGATGATCCCGCTCGGGATCGAGCGGACAATGTTCAGATGGAGGTCTGAGAGCTTCTCAAAGTCTCTCTCTCGCAAACTCAGAGCGGTTCTGGTGACTTGAAGCTGCTCCGCGAGCGTGCTGGCCATGAGCGCGATCAGGAAGAAGACGGTGAAATGCACTACCATCACCCACAGCACATGCCCGGGGGAGGACTTGTCCCACGCGACCACCCACGGCCAGTCGCTCTCAGGGATCAAACCGTGGAACTGGAAGTTAATGAGTAACCCAAACAGAATCGACGCAACAGCCGCAGTCAGAAACGCGCCTCTCCTAAAATGCAATATGCCGGACGTGACAATGGGAAACACATAAATAAAGGTGAATGCGCTGGACGCTCCACCAGTAAAGTAGACCAGAGCAGTGTAATAGACCAGGTCCGCGATGACCTGAAAGAAGGAAAAGCCCCACAGGTTCGTGATCCGAGGCAGACTGAGCGCGTAGAGCAAACTGAGGATAAAGATGGTCGCGATGAGGATATACAAGGGGAAAAGCACGCCGGTCGCAACCGTCGCGCGCCCGCTCAATTGAAAGAAGATCGTGGCGACCAGCAGCAGTGTGGTCACCACGACCCTGAGCAGCATCAACCACTCGACGAGCTTGCGGTACTCAGGGCCGCTCGGCAATTCCTTGGGTTGAATCGAGCGAACTATGAGCGCCAGGATGCCCAAAGGCCAGGCCTCCCTCTTATGCTTGGGCTCTTGCGTAACGATGCTTGGACGGAACCTCGTTTGTTCATGCCACGAATTGCGCAATTCACGCCGCTGACATGGTGACGTCCCTCGGTGGATTCTTCAGGGGGCGGAGCGCCAAGGCCCTCAGTCGCGTCAAAGGTCGATTGCGGGCAAGCTGCTTCTAATTCCACTTGGACGGCTTGCCGTGCTGATCCCGCACAATCTCCTTCACTAGTGTCACCTTGCGAGGGCACTTGTACCGAGAGAGATACTCCCTACAGAATCGAATGATTTCACGCTCATCCGGTCTTACGCCGCTTTCCGGAACGACCAGGGCTTCGATAACTTGCCCTCGCATCAGATCCGGCGCGCCGATCAACGCCACGTCGGCCACCTGAGGATGACGTATTAGTATTTCTTCCACTTCCTGGCAGTATACGTTGAAACCGGAGGTAATAATGAGATCCTTCTTGAGCCCCGTCAGCGTAATGTAACCTTCTTCGTCCAAGTGACCCAGATCCCCCGTATAGAGCCATCCGTTTCGGACGACCATTTCGGTCTCCTTGGGACGGCCCAAATAACCCAGCATCACGTTAGGCCCCTTAACCACGACCTCCCCCTCAACGCCCGCCGGGACACTCTTACCGTTCTCGTCGTGAATCTCGACGCTGACACCGGGAATCGGCACCCCAATGGTGCGGGGCTTATTCAGGACATGGATGTTGTTCCACGACACGACGGGTGAAGCCTCCGTGAGCCCATATCCCTGATAGATGTCGATGCCGAATCGTTCGCAGAACTTCTCGTAGATCTCATAGGGAAGAGCCGCGCCCCCGCTGATGCCTATAGTGAGACTGGAGAGATCCAGGTCCTTGCACGCCGGATGATAGAGGAATCCATAGTAGACCATAGGCACAAGCCCGGTGAAGGTGACCCGCGCCTTTTGCAGCCAGGGAATGAGAGTGGGGAAGTCCACGCGCTCCACCAAGTACGTGGTCGCGGCGACTCGGAAGATATTCAGCAGGTTCGCAGCCGCGCCGAACGCGTGAAACATCGGAATGATGGCCAAGCCATGGTGCTCGTGGGTGCCGTTGCACTGCTTAGCGAGCATGATTGAATTGCTGTCCAAATTGCTATGACTGAGAGTCGCCCCCAGAGCCCGCCCCAGCAGTCCCGCGGTGAAAATCACCACCGCCGGATCGTCAGGCTGCATGTCGGCGGCGGTGAATTGATCCGAAGAGCCCTTCCGGATGTCGTCCAAGGAGATCGCGTCTTCCGCAGCTTCCGTCGTAATTATTGCTTTCACATACTGAGCCCGGTCCTGAAGCGCTTGAAGCTTGGGAACCTGATCCGGTTTACAGACCACTGCCGACGGCTTGGACTCGGTAAAGTAATGGCTCAGCTCATGCGCCGTGGAGAGTGGATTGAGCGTGACGGCGACGGCCCCGATTCGGAACGCGGCAAAATACGCCATGACGAATTCAGGCCGGTTACCCATAATGACCGCCACTCGGTCACCCTTGCCGACCCCTGACTTTACGAGCGCATTAGCAAGCTGATTGATGGAACGGAGAAGATCGCCATAAGAGATGGTCCGGTCCTCAAAAACAATCGCAGGATGATCCGGCCTGTCGCTCGCGGCGCGGTCCACCATTTCGCTCAGATTCATATGAACTCCTGTCTGAAGGCAGCTTGGAATGGGCAGAGCTTAGCACGAGCGCCGCTTGAATTCAACTCTCAGCGCGCCATCTTGGAGGCGCTGGTGAAGAGAGAGGATAGGATCAGCCTCCCGAGCCTACTTTCCTGACTTTCACAGGCGGAGGCATGGGAAATTCTTGCACCGCAAACCACTGGGGAAGCTTGGTATGCTGTGGGACGCAAACCGGTTCGGGAACGACCGAGACCACGTTCACAGGAACAATCCGAGGGACGATAGGCTCTCTCGTCTCCGGACGGCATGAGGGCTGAGGAAAACAATGGACGCACGGCCCGGCGCCCTCGGCGCATCCGACCGGCGTTTCAGTCACGAGCACGCGCTCTTTCTGACGCGCAAGCACGGGGTGGGGAAAAGTTTGAACGAACTTCCTGGGTATGATTACAGTCTTATTTTCCACACACGGGACCATCTTCTGATAATAGGTGACGCAGGACTTTGGATCGGGCTTAATGAAGAAGGTGTATTCGCCTTTGGCCGCGAGCACGTCTTCTCCGAACGCCAGAGCGGAGGCCGCCAGAGCGAGGGTCACGAATGCCGCCATCGAGCAGGCGAAAAGGAGCTTTCTCATTGTAATCCTCCTGAAACTATATTAATTATAGCATGATAATCATAATCTATCAAGTTTAGTACAAATCATAGATGCAGAATTCTCTGTCTTGCACGCGATCCATTGGTTGTGCTAATCTCAGGCCCAACACGGCGAGAAAGGTGAAAACATGCTCTCCGTCAGGAATTCGGGCATTGTGACGCTGGCCCTGGTCCTCACTCTGATCGCGGCCTCGAGCGCGCCTGCCGGGCAAGTATGGACCAAGTGCGACATCACGTGCCGCTGTCTGAGCAATGATCAGATCGGGAACTTCTCCTTCATGATCCCCGTGGACACATCCCCCGACGTGGCATTCAGCGCGCATGAAGCGTGTAAGAGCTACGGCCAGCGGATCTGCTGGGACGGGTGCAATGGGCTGAAGTTCGCGTTCACGTACCAGGTCACCAGCCCCTGAGATCGAATCGCGCGGCGATTCCAAGCCATTCGGCGGGAACGAGCGCATCCGCGACGGCGCGGAGGGTGAGCTGGACGCGCCCCTATTTCAGGCCCCCGCGACTGGACGATCTATTCCCACCTTCAATAATCCATTGTGTCGTCTTCGGGTGAAGATTTGCGCCTGCCGCCAAAGAAGACGAGCAGCGTTGCCACGGCAAGCAGAATTGCCCCGATCATTGCCGCGTCCGTTCTCCCTTTGAGATAGAGAAGCACTAACGAGACAGCGGCGAGAGAAAGAGCAACCAGGGCAAACAAGCTACTGGAAAGGATTCTACGGAGCATCCCCGTTCCTCGCGGCCTTACCGGTAAGAAGGTAGCCCGTGGCTGTTCGCAGATACCCGATCTCTGGCGGAAGATCTCTCGATCAAGCGCAGATAACGGGAGTAGTCCAGCTTCTTCAAAAGTATTATCGCCTGAGAATAAGCGTCACGGGCCTCTCTTACCTTGCCGAGCTTCTCGAAGACCTCGGCCTTGTGCGCAAGCAGCGATGCAGACGCTCTGTCAAAGTAGTTCAGGGCTTGCGCGTGTCTGCCTGCAGCCTCGTATAAGATAGCTATTTGGAACAGGGCGTTGGTTTCATCAGCCGCGGCGCCTCGCGCGCGAGCGTCCCAGAGGCGCTCAAGAGAACTGACCGCCGCAGATGCGTCTAAACCCAATTTGCTCGCGAGGTTCCGGGCCCTCTTCTCGGTCAGTTGAGGCATGCGAGCATTGTTGGCCGCCCGCCAAGCCGTAGTGGCGCGGGCGTAATCCTCCAATGCCTGCGGGAAATCACCCCGTCGTTCGCGCATCAGGGCCACCCGCGTAAGGAGTGGCGCCATGCCCTGACTGAGCCTGAATTTTTCTCGATATCCAATGGCCGCCACCAGCGCATGAAACGCCTTATCGTTGTTTTTCCTCATCGCGTAGGCTTCAGCCACTTGCTCAAGCGCCTCTATCATCCGGACTTCTTCTCCGGCCGCCTTTAATCGAGCCAGATAGGCAAGGAGGCCCTCTATGCTCTGCCGTTCTCTCTTGTCCCCCGGCGAATCCTTAAGAGCGAAGGTCTGACGCTGGAGTTCCTTCGCAGGCTGAGGCACGCGGACCACGGCCACGGGCTTGGCCTCAACGCGAGTCGATTCGACAGCAACCGGCTTCGGACTTTTTTCTCGAGCGGACTCTGGCCGAGAGGCCGGCGCGCCGGTATTGAGTTGAGCAGGTGGAGCGTGCGGCGTCGCGGGGGACGCGGGGGAGGGATTTCGTTCAGGCTCCGGTGTTTTGGCTGCAACGGGCGTTAGACCGCCGGGCCCGGTAGAAGGGGTGTCCGTAGTGATTCCTGGAGCCACGACTTGACCGAGAAGCTTGATATACCCTTCGGAAGCCGCTTTTTGTCGCCATCTGGTCGCGTAGCCTTCGGCCTTGTCTTTCAAGCCAAGTCCCTGGCTCACTTGTGCGAGCTGACCAAGGGTAAGAACGATTTCGTCGGAAGCATTGAGTCGCTCAAAAATAGAAAGGGCTCGCTCAAGAGCCGGCAACGCGCGCGGATTTTCCCCAATCTGTGTATACGCTCGAGCGATTTCAATCAGGATCCATGCCATGCCATGCTGGTTCTTGTTTCTTCGTGCGAGCTGCAGGGCCTCTTCGTGCCTCACCAGAGCCTTATTGAAGTGGGAATCCTTCGCAAAACGATATCCCTGAATATAGAGCGTCGCGGCTTCCGGAGGCAGCTTCTCGACGGCGCGCCTACGAGCGAGGTCATCCAGCGCGGCCAAACTCTCAACAGTGGACGCCACAGCCTGCGCCGGCTCGGTCTTAGTGGCGCTTGATGCGTGCGCGGGACTCGGCGCCGGTAAAGCTTCCTTAGGCCGACCTTGGATCGGGCTTTCCCCAGGTTTCCCGGCAGGTCTGCTCTCGGCCTGACTTTTCGCCTGAGGCGCCGCCTGCCGCGCTGCCGGACCTTTCTTTTCCAACGCGGCTATTTTCTTTTCCAACGTGGAAGTGGATTGGGGATCGGGCGCGACGCCCAAAGCCAACTGGTACATTTTTACGGCCTTTTCGATCTCCCCTTCGGCTTCCAGCGCCTCCGCCATGAAGACAAAAGACCGACTGTCCAAAGGCCTTGCGGAAAAGGCCCTCCGGTAATCCTCTTTAGCCTTGGCGCGCTCTCCTATGCAGACGTACGCCAGCCCGCGGTTCGTATAAATCTTACCCCCGAGTTCCCCATGATTTAGCGCCAGGGTGAGGTCTTCAACCGCCCGTCGGCACTCCCCTCTTTCCAGGTGGAGCACCCCTCGGTTGTTTAGGGCGGAGGCATAATCAGGTCTAATTTCAAGCGCTCTTGTGTAATCTTGCAGCGCTTGATCGAATCGGCCCAAACGTTTGTACGCGACCCCTCGGTCATTGTATGCGCGATACGCCTTGGAGTCCCCGTCGATCACCGCGCTTAACAGACTGATCGCGCGCTCCAGGTCACCCTGTTTCAAAGCCTGAACCCCTTCCTCGTACGATCTGTGGCCGCGTTCTGCTGCCACAACTGCAAAGGGCAAGGAGCAGGCCGACAGGAGAATGACGAGGAAGATTACCGGCGAACGCTTCATTAACACGGCCTCTTCAGGTCTGCTTGCGTCCTGTGGAGGGGATGGGAGCCCTTTGACGACGCGAGCTTTGGGCAGTCATTGCCGCTTACATCGGAACCGATCGGGCGGCTTCAGCGGTTCCTACTTGTCAATGACCCCAAACTGGGCAAGAAGGTCTTTGACGCACGCGAGTGTGTCTTCGATGGCCTTGGGGAGCTTGTCGACGAACGAGGCCTCCTTGAGAGCCGCTGCCAGGCTCGGGGCAGGCTTCACCTGACCTTTCGAGCCGTTGTCATTCACCTGTATGCGTTCGTAGCCGGCGGCCGTCGCGCTCCCTGCGGCAAACACAATCACGAGCGCCACCAATCCGACGACCTTTGCGGTGCGACTCATCGCTGAACCTCCATTGTTCAAGGACAATACATAGAGTTTTACATTACAATCATATCATAAATCCCCGAAAAGCACCAGTCTTATCCGTGCCGTTTCTCAAGTCTCCAGTGAGCGTGGATGGACGTCTTGCCCGGGGACGTCAGTGCGGCCACGGGATTCGCCGGACCGAGCAATCTCCTGCACGGCGAAAAGACTGATTTTCCGGGGCAGGCCGGATCGGCAAACTCCTTTCAATGACACGGCCGGCTGCATTTCGCCATGAATCAGGAGCAGCGCAACTTTTCGACCGCGTGCGCATCTGGTAGATTGCGGGCATAACGTGTCCGAACTCATCAGCAAGCCGGAGAAGAGCATGATGAAGATCGCGGAGCTTATGAAAGACCGACGCATTGCGCGCATCATCGACTGGGACCTCCATCCGTTTGACGCGGTCACCAGGTACCTCGAATGGGGCGCCAACTGGTCTCGAGGGCTGGATCATGCCAAGGCATGTGGCGAAGAGAGCGCCTACTTTAAGATAAACGCCATCCACAGGCCGGCCAAGCTCGTCCTTGTGCGCCAAAGCCACCACGATTACGAAGTGATTTCCCAGATTGAGGCGCCTCAAGAGCTCATCGATGAGTCTGTAGAGCAATTCGCTTGTCGGAGCGCGGCTTGCGGCATCAGCGACCGACTCAGATCGTGGCTGAAGGCAGAAGCGTTCAAGCCCGCGTAACAAATAGCGCGCATCACGCTTTGCAGCCGATAACCTGCAATAGGGGTCGCCCCGGCCGCTACATCAAAATTGTTTATCCATTTTGCCGGGCTATCGGCCTTGATGGCGGAGTCTGAAGCTCGCGGCTTGTCTCGTGAAGACATCTTCCCCGTGTCCAAGCACGCCGTAACTTCCGTACCGAGTGTGCCAGTCCAGAGTTTCTCTGAGGGTCATCTCGAACTCAGCGGGTGAATAACTTTTCAAGAGTCGGTTCACCAGGAAAGAGCTTCTGAACGGATCCGCCTCTCTCGAGGCGAACGGAACCGGGCTGATAAGCGGATACTGTATGGCATGAGGATGCGTCTTGGTATGACGAACGCCTTGTGCTTGAACCGATGAGGCGGCAAGGACCATGACGAGGCAGAGGCCGGCGAGGATCGCGCTGCGCATCATCAGGAGCTCCTTCTGAAATATCCAATAATAAGAAACCCGACATAGAGCTGTTTGCCAATATATCATATATGACTGTGAATTTGCAAGGATTACATGACACAACCCCTTCACCATTGACACTTTTCGGTAATTGAGCTAGCTTTTTTTATGTCGGGGCGTAGCGCAGTCTGGTAGCGTACCTGAATGGGGTTCAGGTGGTCGCTGGTTCAAATCCAGTCGCCCCGACCAGAAGAGGCGCCCTCACTTTTTCCACTCAGCAGCCGTCAAGTGACGGCTGTTTCGTTTCCGCACGGCGATTGATCCCGCTCTTGCGAGCCCGTTCGAGCGTTTCCCACAATAAGCGCCCTTTCGGCAAACATCATGCCCGCACGCTTCACGCGCCGACCCGAAACCTACCAAAGGGCAAAAGTATAGCTTCTTGAGACGCGGTGAAATTTCATCCACAGATAATTGTGAAGATGCTCTTGTGACTCGACTCACGCTTGCCTCCCTCTGTGATGAGGGGCAATAAGATAAGGCTCGACCCAGCCCGCGACAAAGCTACCCAGCGGTGCGCAGGCTAGCGTAACACTGATGCGTATTCAAAGAGGCAAGATCGGGAAAATCTTCTTTGTGAGACCGGCGCCTCCACGGTTCAGGCAAGAAATCCCACGGTTTTCGGAATGCCCATGTCCCCGCAGAAGAATTGAGCATTCCGAAAAATGGTGGAAGTTCTTGGGGAGGTGGTCGGGGAGCCCCGCGGCCCGCGAGGTTACAAGAAGGTGCTCCCCGATTCTTATCTCTCTGAGAGCGAAGCGGTATAACACGGTGACCGCCGCGGTCGGGGAATCTCCTGCCGGTAGGTTGGACGGCCTTGCGTCGTCCTAAGTGGAGGAGGTTCCCAGACTTTGGCCGCCCAAAGTCGCTTGCTTCAGGGCACATTCGTGTTACGTGGTCTTCTCCGACTTGCTGGGCGGGCTGAAGATGTGAATGGCCCTGTGTTCCGCCTGTTCAGCGGCTTCTTCTATGCTCTCGGGCAGGGTGGGATGTGGATGAATGGTGAGCGTCAAGTCTTCGATGTTCGCAGCGGAAGAGACTGCGAGCGCGCCTTCCGAAATCAGGTCCGAGGCTGACGGCCCCACGATGTGGACTCCAAGGACCGTTCCGACTTCCGCGTCCGAGACCACCTTGGTGAAGCCCAGGCCCTCGTCACCTAGAGTCAAGGTTCGTCCCAGGGCCTTGAACGGAAAGACTCCCGTCTTCACCTTGTAACCTTGCTCTTTAGCCTGCTCTTCGGTAAGCCCCACCCAGGCGATCTCCGGATCGGCGAAGATTACTCCGGGGACTTCCACCGCTTCAAATGAAGCCGGCTCCCCGGCGATCACTTCAGCGGCTACTTTGCCTTGGTACGATGCCTTGTGGGCAAGCATGGGCCCGGCAACTACATCGCCGACCGCGTAGATACCCGCAGTGGTGGTCATCATGCGGTCGTTCACCAGCACAAATCCTCTGTTGTTCAGCTTCACACCAGCTTTCTCAAATCCAAGGCCGGTCGTGTTCGGTCTCCGGCCAACGGCGACCAGGACCTTATCCGCTTCGACCGATTTGTCGCCCTCGAGCGCAGAATATTGTAGTACAGCAACCCCATTGCGCTTCTCCATGCCTTTCACGCGCGCGCCCAAGACCAACTCCATATTGAGACTCTTCAGCGCCCGTTCCATCACCTTTCCGATTTGAGGATCCAGCATGGGCAAGAGCGTCCTTGCGGTCTCCAAAAGGGTGACCTTGGTCCCCAGCTTGGCAAAGACCGTTCCCAGTTCAAGCCCGATTGCTCCGGCGCCCACCACGACCAGCCGTTTCGGGAGCGCCTGCAATTCCAGGGCATCCTTGGAATCCATCACGAGCACGCCGTCATGGGGCATCCCCGGGATCTCCGCCGCTATGGAGCCGGTCGCCAGAATCGCGTGCTCAAATTCGAATCGGCCCACCCCTTTCGGACTCTCTACCGTGAACGAGCGCTCGCCCGTAAGATGAGCCGTGCCCTGGACGACTTCCACCTTGTTCTGGGAAAGCAGACTGCTCACTCCGTTGCGAAGCTTCCCGACGATGCCCTGCTTCCATTCCATAAGCTTGGGAAGGTTTACGGAGAGTTCACCGGCGATAATGCCCATTCTATCAGCGCGTTCAATCTCTCTTTTCAGACCGGCTGCGTGAATGAGGGCCTTTGAGGGAATACACCCCCAGTTGAGGCACAGACCGCCGAGTTCTTCCTGTTCCACCAGAGTCACTTCCAGACCAAGTTGGGCTGCCCTGATGGCAGCCACGTACCCGCCGGGGCCTCCGCCGATAACCGCCACCTGAGTTCCCTGCGCAAAATCACCCATTACCATAGGAGTCCTCCTATGCCACGTCCACCAGCATACGTAGAGGATCTTCCAACAAGGCCACGACGTGTGACATGAAGCGGGCCGCATCCGCGCCGTCCAACACTCGATGGTCAAATGAAAGCGTCAACGGCATGATTGTGCGAACCACCACTTCGCCGTTGCGCACGACCGCTTTTTCCATGGCCCTCAGTGAACAGAGTATCGCCACCTCGGGATGCACAATGATCGGCGTGGCCCAAGCGCCCCCTAAAGCTCCCACGTTGGTGATGGTAAAGGTTCCGCCACGCATGTCTTCCAGCTCGATAGTGCGATCCCGCGCTTTACGAGAGAGTTCGTTGAGTTCAGCGGCAATCTGCAGGATCGACTTCTTATCCACGTCTCGCACCACGGGAACCATGAGACCTGCTTCCGTATCTGTTGCGAAGCCGACATTGTAGTATTGTTTGTACACTATCTCGCCTGTGGCTTCGTCCAATGAGGCGTTGAACATGGGATACTTCTTGAGCGCATCCGCGACAGCCTTGGTCAGAAACGCGAGTATCGTGAGCTTCACTCCTCGCTGGTCTGCCAGGGTCTTCTCACGATCACGAACCTTCTGCAGCTCGGTGACGTCCGCCTCGTCGAAATGGGTGACGTGTGGAATGGTGGAAACCGACCGGACCATGACTTCCGCGGTGCGCTTGCGGATTCCCTTGAGCGGAACACGCTTGGTAGGTCCGTACTTCTCGAAGTCGAATCCCGCGGTAGCAGGCGCCTGGACAGCGGCCGCGGTGGGACCTTTGGGAGGCGGCGCCTCTTTTTTCTTGGCTGTTTCGCGCAGATCTTCGTCGGTGATGCGACCGCGGGGCCCACTCCCCTTGACCGCGGTTATGTCCACGCCGAGTTCACGAGCCAGCCGGCGTGTATGCGGCGTAGCCAGGATCTTCTTGGCGGGCTCGACAGGCCCTTCCTCCTCCTTGGCAGCTACTTTCGGGGGCTTGAGCGGCTCCTTCTCAGGGGGAGGGGCCTTGGGCGCCTCTTTCGGTTTTTCCTTCTTTTCGGGCGGGGCTTTTACCGCCTTTTCCTCCGTTTCTATGACGAGCAAGGGATCGCCGACCTTGACCGTATCTCCGGGGCTGTGGGGGGTTTCCGTGACGGTCCCTGTCACGGGCGCGGGCAATTCCACCACCGCCTTGTCGGTTTCCACTCTGATCACGGGCTGATCCGCCTTCACCCGGTCACCGACCTGGACCAAGTATTCGACCACTTCCGCTTCCGTAATGCCCTCTCCCACGTCGGGCAGCCTGAAGACGTGTCTCATGTGCGCTAATCCTCCACAGTGCGAGCGCTAGAAGCGCTTGCAGGAGCGAGAAATGATTATTGGTATGTGGAAATCCCCCTGTATCTCCCTTTAGAAAAGGGGGATTGCTCCTAGAATTGCATGGTTTCGTGGACCGCCCTGATCACACGATCCGCGGTCGGGTAATTGTATTCCTCCAGCTTCGCCAGCGGTGGTATCACATCGTATCCGGTAACTCGTTTAATCGGCGCTAAGAGCGATAGCAGGCAGCGCTCGGCAATGGTGGCCGCGATCTCCGCGCCCACGCCGAAAGACCTTGGCGCCTCATGAACAATCGTGGCCCTGCCTGTCTTGCTCACGGATGAGGTGATAGCCTCCGCGTCAAAAGGCCAAACTGTGCGCAGATCCACGATCTCCACGTCTACCCCTTCTTCCGAGAGATGTTGCGCCGCTCGCTCGCAGACGGAAACCATGCCTCCGTACGTGATGATGCTCAAGTCGTTTCCTTCGCGCACAATTCGGGCTTCGCCCAACGGCACGCGATACTCGCCGTCGGGGACCTCTTCCTTGAAGAGTCGATAGAGCCGTTTGGGTTCGAGGAAAATCACCGGATCAGGGTCTTCAATGGAAGATATGAGCAGGCCCTTGGCATCATACGGAGTAGAGGGGATGACCACTTTCAACCCGGGCACGTGGCAGAACAAGGCTTCCGGCGCATCCGAGTGGTGCTCCAGCGCTCGGACGCCCGCTCCGTACGGGGCCCGCACCACCAGAGGCACATTGTACACGCCCTGGGAACGGCGCAACATCCGTGACGCATGGCTGTATATGTGGTCAAAGCCTTTGAACATGAACCCTTCGAACTGGATCTCGGCCACAGGACGGAGGCCCGATATGGCCATGCCGACCGCGCTCCCCACAATGCAATTCTCCGCGAGGGGGGTGTCAATGACGCGCCAAGGCCCGAACTGATCTAACAGCCCTACGGTAGCCCTGAAGACCCCGCCGTCCACGCCCACATCTTCGCCCAAAATCACCACACGGTCATCCGCGGCCATTTTTTCCCGCAGGGCCGCGTTGATTGCCTCAACCATTGACAAGCGAGCCATATTTCACCTCGAGGACTCTCCTACAGTGCGCTTGACTTCATCTCTTTGTTCGCGGATATGCCACGGTTCCTCGGAATACATGTAGTTGAATATGTCGGTCGGTTCGGGAGGAGACTCAGCCTCAAAGGCCGCAACGGTCTCCTCCACCTCCTGGGTGAGCGCTGCCTGCAGCTCTTCTTCCTTCTTTTCGTCCCAGCCGTATTTCCGAGACAGGAACTTGCGAAGCCGGTCTATGGGATCTTTCTCGATCCAGGCTTCCACCTCCTCCCGCTTTCGGTACCGAGACGCATCGTCCGCAGTGGTGTGGTCGTCCATCCGATAGGTGACCAGCTCAATCAAAGCAGGCCGGTGGTCGTTTCTCGCGGCGTCCAGAAGCCGCTTGACGGTCAGGTACACGGCAAAGACATCATTGCCGTCAACCCGCGCCCCGTCGATGTCGTAGGCGGCGGCCTTCTGAGATATGGTTTCGGTAGCGGTTTGCTTCCCAAAGGGAACGGAAATCGCCCAGCCGTTATTCTGGATCGCGAAGACCACAGGGAGCTTGTACACTGCGGCAAAATTGAGAGCTTCGTGAAAATCCCCTTGGGAGGTGGAGCCGTCTCCGGAACTGGAGAGGACCGCGATCTTTTCATCCCGAATTCTGGCCTGCATGGCTATACCCACCGCATGGCAGAGATGCGACCCTACCGTGATACATATCGGCAGAACGCGGGAATTCTCCGGTGGCTTTATGCCTCGCTCGTCCCCGGACCAGTACGTGAACAGGTCGATCGCTTTCACGCCGCGAGCGAACTGAGCCCCATATTCTCGAAAAGACGGCAAGAACCAGTCACCGGGTTCCATGGCAAGACCCACGCCCACGTTCGCCGCCTCCTGCCCCCGCACGGACGCCAGGGTTCCCACGCGGCCTTGCCGTTGCAGGCTCAGGGCCTTGTTATTACAGAGGCGAGTAAAGATCATGAGCCGATACATTCGATGGATCAGCTCTTCGGGAATACCCTTGAACACTTCTTCGTCCACGCGACCTTCAGGGTCCATGAACCCGATCATTTCCTTCATCTTGTTCACATCCATGCTGAACCTGCCATCATACGGTCCTCGTGCCGGTCGAGTGACCGGATCTCTCGCCGGAGGCGATCCGGCATTCTGTGCAGCTCCCGGCCGAATACCGAACCGAATTCCCGTTGAACAACCTCCACGACCCATTTTCGTGAAGGCGCACGACCCAGAATCTCTTCCACGGTGGTCAAACGCACCCCTTCCAAACCGCATGGCCTCACATAGCGTGAAGGCCCCAGGTCTCCTTCCAGGTTAAGGGCAAATCCGAAGCTGGTGATCCACGAGCTGACCCTGATACCCATGGAAACCACCTTGCGGTCTTGAACCCAAAGCCCCAAGTGCGCGGCGCTGGACCTCTTGCGCTCAGCCTTGATCCCGAACCGATTCAGACTGCGAACGGCCACCTCTTCAAGGTTGCGCATGTATTGGCCGATGTTTCTTTCGTCGAGGCCTAGAGCAATAAGCGGATAGCAGACCACTTGGCCCGGCCAGTGGTAAGTTATTCCTCCTCCGCGGACGGAACGAGTCAGGCTGATGCCTTCCTCCGACAGTCGCGTCGGACTCACCAGTAGGTCGGGATGCGTATCCGCGGGACCGCCGCGCAATCCCACCGCGACAGTTTTCGGATGCGCCAGGAATAGGACCATGTCAGGCGCTTCATCCCGGACTTGTCGCCTCCTCACGGCCTCCATGAGCCGCTCGGCCTCTGAAACGCCGATTTGTCCGAGTTCTGTGGAGTAACAATTGCTCGCCGGCATCAATTCCACCCCGACTTCTATCATTCATATGCATTGCCCCCGACGTTGAGAAGTGGTCTGGCGACCTTAAAGTAATTCAAAAGTTAGGGTGGGAGGCGTTTGAAAAAATTCCCGGGGTCCCCTGCAAGAATTCAAAGATGCGCAAGGGGTCTAATACCGTCGAAGCGCCCTGGTGCTCTCAATGGTTGAAATCACATGTTGTTTGGCCTGCTCAATCTGCCATCCGCTATAAAGTAGGCAGGTGAGGAACTCCTTTGCCGCCGCTCGCATTTCGCCCTCGGAGGTAGCGTTGGCTATCATCATCGGGTATCCGGAGCAATCCGGCTGGGGTTGGCCCTGCGTCGGCCCCTGTGGTGGCGAAGAGGCGCCGGGCATTCCGGACGCCGGTCCCACAGGTTGCGGCATTGGCCCCGGTCGCTGAGGCGCACCGCTGTTCAAGGGCCTTTCCGGTTGCACATAGGGGGTAGGAGCTTCCGCTTGAGGGCCCCGGGGGCCTCGCGGGCTTCGGGGGGCGGTGGGAAAGCCCGGGCTCACCAGCGGAACAGAGGGTTGTTGCTCATAGTTTTCGGACACTGACGGGTGCGGTCTGGTCTGTGCGGGTCTACGCGCAGGTGTCGGAGCGACCGATTCCCCGCTCGGATTAAATTCCGGGGCTTGTGGAACCGAGTACGGGAACTGCTGGGCGTACAGGTCTATCCCTGATGCGCCCATCGCAAGCAGGACCAAAACAAGCAACCATAACCCCGACTTCATCGGTCCCATGACCACATTCCCCATTTTGCCGGCCCCAGAACCATACCACAGCACGTGGAAAAAGACCACGCGCCGCCGCCCTTTTTCGTGCCAGAGAGCCGTCCCGGCTGAATCCCAAGAGGTTTTCGCGCATCAAGATAAAATGAAGGAGAAAGAGACTACGTGGATTTCAGGAGGCTCGCAATGAACTCTCATACGCGCGACGAGCGGAGTGGGGATACAGACCGGATGGCATATGGGGAAGGCCCGGACGAAATAATGGTGGAATACTACCCGGGACTCCTTGCTGAAATGGAGGAAGCAGAGATCGAGTGCAGAGAACGCGCTGTTGAGTTGGAGTTATTCGGCGGTTACGAGTGCCGCGATGTTCCATATTCGTGACGACCGGCCGCGTCCGGGTTGGGGCTGAGAGCGCCAGGGAAGACGCTTGTTTGCTCCCCTTCCCTGATCGCTCAAATGACTCCCTGACGAGCAAGCGACTCCCTTTGCGTCTTGGATATACCTATAGCTGAGAGCACTTCATGGGTGTGCTCACCAAGGTGCGGGGCTGGAGTCTCTTCCCGCGGGGGAGGGGACTCGGACAGTCTGAAAGGAGTAGCCAAGTATCGTCTCGCGCCTGCGCCGGTGGTAATCATGTTCCGGGCGACAACGATCTCCGATTCCACAGCCTCGGTGAGCGCAACAACAGGCTCGCAGCAGCAGTCGTGGTCTTTCATGAACGCGACCCAATCCTGCTGTGTGCGCTGGGCAAAGATGCGTCGAACTTCCTCGATGATCTCAGGGCCTCCGAACTGGCCTGCCACCAGATCCGGCCGGTCGAGAGCCTTGCAGAAGTTATCCCAGAATTTGAATTCCAACGCTCCCAGAGACATGTGCCGGCCGTCCTTTGTGAGGTACAGCCCATAACAGGGAAATCGCCCCGTGAGGAACATGCCGCCGGGCGCCGGCTGTTCCATACCCGCCTCCACTCCGCCGAAAATCATGGTGGCAAGGGACAGCGATCCGTGAAACATCGACACATCCACGAACTGACCTTTGCCGGTCCGTTCTCGCTGGACCACCGCGGCCAGCAGCCCTGACAGGGCCATGAGGCTCCCGCCCGCAAGATCTGCTATCTGGACTCCAGGGATGCACGGTTGACCTTCCTGTGCGCCGGTCATGTGAATGACACCCGCAAGAGAAAGGTAGTTGAGATCGTGACCTGCCCGCAGGCGATATGGTCCGCCCTGACCGTACCCTGATATGGACACATGGATGAGCCGCGGTTGCGCTTTGCTCGTGATCTCGTACCCGATCCCAAGACGCTCCATAGTCCCGGGCCTGAAACCTTCCACCACAACATCGTACGTCCGGAGAAGATCGAAAAAAATGCGGAGACCTTCCGAATGCTTCAGGTTAAGGGTGAGGCTTTTCTTGTTGCGGTTGACCGCTTCGAAAAAGGGATTGGTCTCATTGCTCCCAGGGCCTAGGAAGCGGGCGTAATCTCCGCCGATCGGGTTTTCGACCTTGACCACTTCCGCGCCGAGGGTGGCGAGAAGCCAGGTCATGTAAGGCCCGGGAAGATTCATGCTCAGGTCCAGAACCTTGAGTCCCTTCAATGCCTCGGACATGATGCTCCACCTGTCTCAGAGTCGTTTCGATTTAGAGCCCCATGAATTTGGCTGCGATCCCCTTCATGATCTCATTGGCGCCCGCGAAGATAGACATGACTCGCACATCTCTCCAGGCCCGGGCCACAGGGTATTCTTCACAATAGCCATAACCGCCGTGGAACTGGAGGCACCCGTCTATCACACGTTTGGCCATTTCGGTGGTCCAATATTTGGCCATGGACACTTCGACAATTATATTTCGGCCCTCCATATGGTCCACGATCAGTTTATCCACGAACGTGCGGCCAAGCTTGACCTCGGTTGACATCTCCACCAGCCTGAACCGGATGTGCTGAAACTGGGATATGGGCCTGCCGAAAGCTGTCCGCTCCTTGCAGTGCCGAATGGTCATTTCCAGGATGCGCTCAACGAACGCGACCGCCATTATAGCACAGACAAGCCGCTCCTGTTGCAGCTTCTCCATAAGTTGGACAAAGCCGGACCCTGGCTCCCCCAGGCGATTACAGGCCGGGATGCGGCAATCGTTGAAGAAGAGTTCGGCGGTGTCCTGGCTGTGCCAGCCTATTTTCTTGATTTTCTTGCCTTTCTCGAATCCAGGGGTTTCGGCTTCCACAAGATACAAGCTGATTGCTCGATGGGGATCCTTATTGGAGGGGTCTCTCGCGGCCAGGACGAGCAGGTCGCAGTTAATGCCGTTACTGATGAAAGTCTTTTGTCCGTTGATAACAATATGGTCCCCGTCCTGCGCCGCGGTGGTCCTCATGCCCGCGAGGTCGCTCCCTGCGTTGGGCTCGGTCATTGCTATCGCAGTGATAATGTCGCCGGAGACGCATCCCGGAAGGTACTTGTGTTTAAGCTCCTCTGAGGCATAGGACAAGATGTAAGGAACCACGATATCGCTGTGGAGATTTGCGTCCAGCCCGAAATGGTTCGTCTTCACAAGCTCTTCCAGGAGTATCACCGAAAAGAGGAAGTCCGCGCCCATACCGCCGTATTCCTCAGGGACCTGCATGCACAAGAAGCCCTGCTCACCCATCCTTTTCCAGACACTTTTCGGCACGATGCCGGCTTCTTCCCATTCATCAACAAAGGGGGCCACTTCTCTTTCGCAGAACTTGCGAACCGCTTGTCTAAAGATTCGATGCTCCTCAGTGTACGGCAAGATCTCCATCCAGTCTTCTCCCTGGGTTCGTGTTCTTAGAAGACCCGCCTCACGTGCGTTCCGTCGCAATGCCTTTGAAAATCAGCTCGCAGAGGCTTTCACTGAGCAGGTCTGCGGAAATTTCTTGATTGAATATCACCCCGGGAAGACACACCTGCTCAATGGCGCCCAGAACCAGGTCGCGCATGACGGAAGGCGGCGCATCTCGCCTGATCTCTCCCGATCTTACGCCGGCCTTTATGATTTCCAGTATGATCTTCCTGTACCTCTTCACGACCTGGTATGCGTCGCTCCGAAAGTAGTCGGGAAAGTTTCTCACTTCCAGGAGGAGGATCTTCGCAAAAACGCGATCCGTAGAATACATGTTGATATGGAGAGAAACGACCTTCCGCAGCTTATTCAGAGGGCCTTTCGTCGCCTTGAGATCCGGTTCGGCGCGCGCGAGATAGAATTCCATGTATTCGGCGAGGAGCTGATGAAGCAAGTCTCGCTTATCATCAAAGTACTTGTAGATCAGGGCTTCGGTTACCCCTGCGGTGCGAGCGATTTCCGCGGTGGTCACGGAGCCGAATTCTTTCTCGACCAACAAGCTTTTGAGCGCCTCCACGATCTTTATTCGACCGGGAGGGAAGCGTGTTTCTTGTAGTTGAGGCTTGATGCGCCGCGCGGCGTTCCGCGCGGTCGGGGTCTGTCTGGAGGATTCGGCTTTCATTCTCTGTCGCCGCTTACTCAAATGAGGAAGCGGTCAAGCCCGCAGGCCACGAGTCGATCGAATTCAGGCGCCGGCCTCAAGCCCGGCAATCGGAATCGATCTGCAAGCTCCTCGAGGCGAGCTTTCACGGCCTTCACCCCTCGGAGGCTCACGTAGCGCGCGGGCCCGTGCCAGCAATCAGGAAAACCGATGCCCAACACTGCGCCCAGATCCATGCTGTAGTAGTCGGGGAGCACACCGTCACTCATGCACCAGAAAGCTTCATTGCACATGCCCAGAAGCAGGATGTCCTGAACTTCGTCCTGATTGGGCGCAGGAAGACCCTCGATCGGCGCTATGTGTTCCATGACCGATTCGTCCCGAATCATGTTCCGATGGTCCAAATAGAAGGAAGGTTTTCCCAGCCCCACATATCCGGCTTGATAAAGCTTCTTCAGGCTTTCCGGCAGCGCCATGCGTTCCGGAAAGCGGCTGGCCATGAACGAGCCCGCATGGTAAATCACATTTCCGCCTGTAGCGCCATACACATTAAGGGGGCCCTGAGGGAATCCCGCTTGAAGCGCCATGAAATCCACGTCCCATGGCAAGACGCCCCGTTCAGCCAACGAGAAGCCATTATTTACGTACGTGGCGAACGTTCGACTGGTGTAAAAGCCTGGTCCGTCATTGACGAGTATCACGGTCTTGCCGATGGCTCTTCCCACGGTGACCGCTGTGGCCACCGCGGCCACGCTGCTGCGAGGGCCTCGAATGACTTCCAGGAGCGGCATCAGGGGCACGGGCGAGAAAAAGTGCATACCGACCACTTGTTCCGGCCGCGATGATTTTGCCGCGATTTCATCCATGGGAAGCGTTGAAGTGTTCGACGCAAAGATCGCGTCGGGGTTTGCATCCTGAACCCGTGCCAGAATCCGCTGCTTCAAGGGGAGATCTTCGAAAACGCACTCAATGACCAGAGGAACCTCCCGCAACCGGCCGTAGTCCGTGCTCCCTTCCAGGTTCGCCATCACTTTGTCCTTGCGGCTTCCGGGCCATTTCCCTTTTGACACAAGCCCTTCGAGAGTCCTGTCGATCTCCTCCACCGCGGCTCTCGTGGCGGCCTCATCCACATCTATGAGGAGCGCTCGTATGCCCCTTTCGGCCGCTACCTGCGCGATGCCTCTCCCCATCAGACCAGCGCCGATTACGGCGAGCGAGTCCACATTGACCGCTTTGCGCGGATCAACTCTTACAAGCCGAGGCCCGAGACTGGTAGTCAGGAAAAAGAAGTCGATTTTGTTCTTGGTATTAGGAGATTCAAACAGTGAAACGAACAGGTCAAGATCGTTGCGCAGAGCTTCCTCAAGAGGGAGCTTAAGGCCGGCCTCCATAGATTGCGCCGCGGCCTGAAGGTACGGGCGGTGCGGGCAGATCGTAGCCCTGAAGTACGCTTGATTGACGATCTTTTGGTTTTCTTCGTCCGATCGTCGGTCCGGCTCGACTCGCGCAGGGTCGTAAATGTGGTTCACAATGCCCTGGTGGGATTCGATCCACTCCAATGCCCGGGATTCCAATTCCGCGGAAGGGCAAATGGTGACGAGATCGGTTTGGGCAAAGGTCTCCGCAGGACTCACGCGCGCGTTGATGATCATGTCCACCGCGGTTTTGAAGCCCACCACCCGTCGGAGCACTTGAGTCCCTCCACCGGCGGGAAAGAGCCCCACGCTCACTTCCGGGAGACCCATGCGAGAATCAGCCGTCGTTAAGACCTGATCGCAGCCCCACAGGAGAAGTTCAAAGCCGCCGCCCAGAGCGGTTTGCCCATCGAGAACGGCCACCACCGGAAACGGGCTCTTCGCAAGGGTCGCGAGGCAGTCGTGAAAGCGCCGAAGCGTAATCCTGATCAATTGAGGCGTGGCGTCGGTCATGATTTCCCGAAGGTTTGCGCCGTCCAGAAAGCTCTTCTTCTTTCCCGAAACGATGATAACGCCTCGGACATTGTCTCTATGGGCCTGAAGCGTGGCCTTTTCCATATCGGTCATGAATTGCTGGCCGATGCTATTCACCGGGCCGGCTGTGTCGATCACGAACCTGGCCACTCTGCTTTCAGTATCAAGATGGTATTTCACTTCCGGCATTGCAGTTTCTCCCTTTGTCAGGCTCGAACGATCGCGGCTTCGCCTTGAGTCAGGCCGCCGCATATCGCGGCGACGCCAAGGCCGCCCCCACGGCGACGAAGCTCATACATCATTGTCATCATGATCCGTAATCCGGACGCGCCCACGGGATGGCCGATTGCTATGGCGCCTCCATTCACATTGGTCTTCTGCAAAAGGCCGTGCCAGACGTCCTTGTCACCATCAGCCAGAATCTTGGCGCTGACCAGGGGCATCGCGGCGAACGCTTCATTGATTTCGATCAGGTCTATCTGATCCAATTCCAGCCCCACTTTGGAAAGGACTTTGCGGATCGTGAGCGCGGGTATCCATGAGATACCATAAGGCATATCGGTCTCTCCCGCCATTTCCACAATGGTCCCGAGCGGTTCCAAACCCAGTGACCTGGCGCGGGACTCAGTCATGATCACCACCGCGGACGCGCCGTCATTCAGCCCGGGAGCGTTTCCCGCTGTTGTGCTCTTTGCGCCGAACACCGCGGGGAGCTGCTCGATGGCCGCCAGCGTGCTGTCCGGCCGAGGGGATTCGTCCCCGGCAAACAAGAACGTGTTTCCCTTCTTCGTGGCCATGATGGGAGCGAGCTCGTCGGCAAACTTGCCCTCGGCCTGGGCTTGCGCCCATTTTCGGTGTGAGCCCATAGCCCACGCGTCAAGCATTCGTTTGGGAATCTCGTATTTTTCCGCGCCGTCGGACGCGTCAACAGAGACCGGATTGTATCCGGGGTAACCGATAGGATAGATCTGATCGGTTAGCTTGACTTCTCCGATCCGCACACCGTTTCTGAGCTGTCGGGACATGTGGGGAACGCGGCTCATGGCCTCAACACCGATGACCAGCGCGGAAGAAAGCTCACCGAGCCGCAATCCCCAAAGCGCCAAGCGCAATGCCGTCAAAGGCGAGCAACACGCGGTGTCCACGGTGATAGTGAAGCGATCCACGCCGAGCTTCAGACCGATCTGGCGCCCTGTGACAGAGCCGGTCTCAAAGCATGAAGGAATGCAGTTACCTACAAAGATCTGGTCGATCTCTGCCGAAAGATCCTTTCCAGGCGCGGTCAGAGCCGCTCGACCCGCGTGGGCCGCGACGTCCAAAGGCTCCATTTCCGACAATGATCCGAGATATCGGCCGAACGGAGTTCGTTTCGCGCTGACAATCACGCATTGTTCGGGCATCTGGTCTTCCCTCCTCATGAAGGATGGGGCGAGGGGACGATAAGGAAAGCCCGCTTGCCTCACGGTTCGTTGATGAATGCCTTGTGAAGGGACAAGTGAATGAGGTAAACTTTATGATCCAGGGACGGTGAGTGATCATTACTTACCCGTCCAAAACTGTCAAGTTCTTTCCGAAAGAGCCTGCGAGGAAACAAAAACCTCATGGTCGACATGTCACTTCCAGGCGTCAACGACTCGGAAGGCGAACGAATACCGGATTCGCTTCCCTCCGTTGTGGACGCTCACGTCCACCTCTTCCCCGATGCAATCTTTGGAGCAATCCGGCAATGGTTCGATCAGTATGCTTGGCCGATCAGATATCGGATGGGCTCAGAGGATTTGGTCCGGTTCCTGCTCAGCCGCGAGATCGATCACGTGGTGGGCCTCCACTATGCGCACAAGCCCGGAATTGCCCGACGCCTGAACGAGCATATGGCCGGGCTTGCGCAAAAGTTTCCCAGGCTCACCGGAACCGCGACGGTCTTTCCCGGTGAAGATGAGACCCAAGCCATTCTTGAGGACGCGTTCTCCCTCGGACTCACGGGAGTGAAGCTCCATGCGCATGTTCAAGGCTTCCGCATGGACGGCGAGGCCATGTTCGAGATATGCGAGATATGCGACGCCCACAGGCAGCCTCTGATTATGCACGTGGGGCGGGAACCTCGGAATCCCCATTTCGCCTACCCGGTGGATCCTTATCTGATCTGCCGCGCAGATCTCTTAGAAGAGATCCTCCGGAGTTTCCCCGGGCTCAAAGTGTGTGTGCCGCATTTGGGCGCGGACGAATTTACCGCGTACCGTACGCTGCTGGAAAAATACGACAACCTGTGGGTTGATACGGCCATGATGCTTGCCGATTATCTACCGGTGGACGATCCGCCGCGGCTCGAGGAATTCCGACCCGAGCGGGTAATGTACGGGACGGATTTCCCTCAAATTCCGTACGCGTGGGATCGAGAGCTGAAAAGGATAGGCCGCCTCGGGTTATCGGAAGACCATTTGGCTCTCATCCTGAAGAAAAACGCGCTTGAATTCTTTTCTATTTCCGGATGAGCTGGGTTTACGCGAAATCTCACCTCCGCCTTGCCTGTGGGCTGCGGGCATGCTAAAGAAATGAATGGATAGACGTGACCCGTTAGAGCATCCGCTCACTGAGCGAGGAGCGGTCGCCATGAAGATCCGAATCTCGGAATCCACAGCCATGAAGAAGGAAGTGCGGTGCTTCGCAGGCCATGAGTTCGAGGCCTGGTATATAGGGACTCCCGATGGCATCGTGATTGAGTTCGGTAGAGAGACGGGCCTTCTGCCGAAGAATAGGGAGGAAGCGGCCTATGTCCAAGGAACTTGTTGTTTCCGGGCCGCGTGCGAGCTGGCGTGGGACGAGCCGTTACCGATCTAGAACGAAGCAAGTTTCCTCAACGTAAGGAATTCAGTGGGACATCAACGACGAGCGATTCGCGTGTGATCGCACTAAAACCGGCGGATGTGTCGCACAGAGCAACAACGTCATAAGTGAACATGGCCGAGAATTAGGGGGGTAGATGCCCAAGCGGCAGATAAGCGCCAAGGACGCGCTGGAAAGCATCCACCAGGGGTTGGATGACTTTTCCCTCATGCAGAAGTATCGGATCACGGCAAGAGGCTTGCAAAGCCTTTTTCGAAAACTTCTATCCGCGGGTTTGTTGACCTTGGGCGACCTTGAGAGTCGCCACTCGTTCCTGGACGAAACAGTTCAGGTCATCTGGACTTGCCCCCAATGCGGAGTCGTGCAGAAAACAGCATCTGAGCGCTGTCCATCATGTCAGGCCAAGATTTCTCGGCTCACTGATACCGGCTGACCCTCCAAGAGGTCGCCCTGTAAGAATGCGGACGGATCGCGAACTCATGTTCACCCGCTGGGCGCTGCTGGGCTCGGTCGGGTGCCCCGCGGTTTTTTCAGCAGTTTGGATCTTCAGGGCTGTGCCGTTCGGCAAACTCCTCGATCATCCCATGTTCACATCCGTGCTCGTTGCGGTTCTACTATTCTCGCTGCTGATCGTCTTGTCATGGTGGGTTCCCGGGTTTCTGCATCGGAAAGGACTTCCTTCCACGTGGTTACTGGCTCTTGCAGCCTTCAACCTGGTGATTGTAGCGCCGGAGATGGCCCTGCGCGCCGCGGGTTTCAAGTACGAGTCCGGCGCCCAGTACGGCAAGCCGCGGGACAAGGCATGGGTTCCCTTGGTTCCGGACAAAGACCTGATGTGGACGTTCCCTCCATCAACTCCGGGCGTAAATTCGCTTGGATTCCATGACGAAGAAATCCAATCGCCAAAGCCTGACGGAGTATACCGGATTCTTTTTCTTGGGGATTCCTGCACGGAGCAAGGTTTTCCGGAGACAGTAGAGCTGTTTTTGAACACGGGGAAGGCTGACCGCGCCCCGCGATTCGAAAGCGTCACCATGGCCGTGACCGGTTACACGTCGCACCAGGGCAGGGTCATGGCTGAGAAGTATGGGGCGATGGTCGAGCCTGACCTGGTGGCGGTGTGCTTTGGGTGGAATGACCACTGGCAAGCGAGGGGCGCGCCCGATGCAGACCATAAGGGGCTACCGCCTCGTTCTTGTTGGGAACAGAGCAGGCTGAGCAATCTCCGACTTTTTCAGGCCGTTCGCAGAATGGCCACGGCTCTTTCACCGCATCCCGCGGATCTGTTAATCGGGCGGCCCAGAGTCTCTCCGGATCAATACAGGGAGAACTTGATCAAGATCGGTGAGTTTTTCAGCGCCCGCGACGTGCCGGTTGTTTATATTACGGCTCCCACCTCGCAGTATAGACTTGGTGTTCCGGACGAGCTCATCGAGCGAGGCTTTGTAAAGGACAAGGCTACGGCGGTGAAGCTCCACAAGTCATACAATCAGATTGCGCGGGAAGTGGGGAAGCGTCCCATGTCGCATCTGATCGACCTTGAAGCCGAATTTGAGCGCCTGCCTAATCTTGAAGAACTCTTTATGAAGGACGGAATCCACTTCACGCCCACCGGCCTCGCGCTCGTTGCGAAACGGGTGTCGGACATGGCCCACCGGATCGCGGCATCGCGGGAGCCGGTTCCACAGAATTGAACATAGATACTACGTAATACCAATTCGTTTGAAGGCGCATTCGCCTCAAACCCTCTCCTTGAATTCCTCTCCGAGCAGTCCCTCGGGTCGGACCAGAAGCACCAGAATGATAATCAGGAACGCGAGAGTGTTCTTGAACGCAATGGAGATGAATCCTCCGGCCAAAGATTCAGCTACGCCGAGAATGAGGCCTCCCACGATTGCGCCGGGCAGGCTGTTGAGTCCGCCGAGTATCGCGGCAGCGAACCCCTTGAGAAAAGGCTCAAGCATAAAGAATGGATCGAGGATCAGCGCGGGCGCAAGGAACAGGCCGGCCAGGACTCCCAGGAGCGCGGCCAGCCCCCAGGAAAAGGCCAGCACCTGCCGAGTGGGGATCCCCAGGGTCTGCGCGGCGGCTAGGTTCTCGGATGTGGCCCGCATAGCCAGGCCTATCCGTGTCTTCTGCACCAGAAGGTAAAAGAGCAGACAACAGAACAGACTGATTCCGAGCGTGCCCAAGCTCAGTTGGCTCATGGTTATGTGCCCGAGACGATAAATCTTGAACTCTGAGAGAGGGAAAGGAAACGAGTGTGGCTCTGTTCCGCCGAGGTACGTGACCAGCCCTTGGATAATGAGTCCAAGGCCCAGTGTGAGAATAATCTGGCCCAGTTGGGTTGCGTCACGTCGCTGCGCAGGGACAAGAATGGAGAAGTAGAACCCGGTGGCTATGGCCGCGCCGAAGAGGAGCCCCAGGAGCGCGGCCGCGGCAAAGGGCATATTCATGCCGAGTAGGGCAAACGCCATGAAGGCGCCTGCGGTGGTCACATCTCCGTGCGCGAAATTCAGGACGCGTGTGGAGCGATAAATGAGCGCCAGTCCGAGCGCGACCAGCGCATAGACGCTTCCTGTGGACAATCCGGATATGGTGTATTGAATGAACCGTTCCATGCGGCGTTCCTCTCACGGGTCCTCTATCGGAAAGGCCAATTGCTGAAGTAGAGCCTCGTCTTGAGCCACCTGCCGGCCAACCCAAGAGGCTCGAAGATAAGCACGATCAGTATGGCCACACCAAATACCACGGGGACCATCTCTTTGAATGATGTAAAGAGCTGCGGCACCAGAATCACAAAGGCCGCGCCCATGATCGAGCCCTCGATCGAGGCCAGTCCGCCGATAATCACGGCCACGAAGATCGTCACCGATTCCATGAACGTAAACATATTCGGCTCGAGAAAACCGAGATAGAGAGCGTACAGACCTCCCTGCACGCCGGTGTAGAAAGAGCTGACCGCGAACGAGAGCAATTTGTACCGGGTTAAGTTTACTCCGATAACCTCGGCCGCGATGTCGTTGTCTCGGATAGCGATGAATGCCCTTCCCATATAGGACGAAACAATATTGTACGAAGCAAGAGTGAAGAGAAGCGCGATCAGGAAATTAAAATAGTAATTGAACTTTAGCGGGGGCAGCCCCAGGATCGGTTCCAGCTTCTCTATGGAGAGTCCCATGCGCCCGCCGGAAAGCAATTCGGAATTGGCAAAGATCTGATAGACCGCGATCCCGAAGCCCATAGTGGCAATGGCAAGATACGGCCCTTTCAGCCGCAAAGAAGGGAATCCGACAATCACACCGAAAAGACCCGCCATGAGGCCGGCGCTCAGAAGAGCGACGGGCCAGGGCACACCAAAACGGGCCAGATGACCGAACGTGTACGCGCCAATGGCAAGGAACCCCGCCTGTCCAAAGGATATCTGACCGGTGTACCCGATGAGGAGATTCTGCCCCTGCACGCCGATGGCATAAATGCACACGATCGAGGCAATGTAGATCACATGTTCGGGCGCGTAAAAGGGCAGGAGAAAGAGCGCCAGCACAATAGCGGATACCCAGGCCTTGGTCCAGGGCCTCCGAATGAGCTGAAGCTCTTCCCGGTAGCTTTCTATGAGATCCATGCTGCGGCTCTCTATTTGTAGAGGGATTTAATGAGGTCCGCATAGCGCTTTTCGAGATAGCGCCGCTTGACCTTCTTTGTGGGCGTCACATCACCGTCTTCCTCATAGAATCGTCTGGGAAGAAGGGCGATCTTCTTGATCGATTCCACTTGAGAAAGGGTCTTGTTCACTTCCGCCACCTCACGATCGATCAGTTTCTTGATCTCCGCGTTCTGCGTGAGGTCGGCGAAGGTAGTAAAAGGTATACGGTTGTCCTGCGCATACTTTGTCACATTGTCTTCGTCGATCAGGATTAACGCCACCAGATACTTCTTGCCGTCGCCGATCACTACGGCGTCTTGGATGTAGGAGCTGAATTTCAGTTTGTTTTCGATAAACGCCGGTGTGATGTTCTTACCGCCCGCGGTGATGATGATGTCCTTTTTCCTATCCATGATCTTGAGGAATCCGTCTTCGAGGCAGCCCACATCCCCTGTGTGGAGCCATCCGTCTTTGATGGTCTCCGCGGTGAGATCGGGATCCTTCAAGTAGCCTTTGAAGACCCCCACTCCTTTGGTCAGGATTTCGCCGTCTTCCGCAATCTTTACCTCCATGCCGGGGACAGGCTCCCCAACGTAACCCCAACGAGGATTCTCCAATCGCTGGATTGCGATCACCCCTGTGGATTCGGTTTGGCCGTACCCTTCTCTCAGGGGAATGCCCATAGCGTTGAAGTACAGAAACAGCTCAGGCGAAGCAGGCGCTGCGCCGCATATTGCCAGACGGATGCGCTCCATGCCGATCCTGCGCTTCAGATGATAGAGCACCGTCCAGTACAAGGGCCAATAGAGCAGAGACCACAGGACCCTTCGGAGGCTGTTTTCATCGGTCTGGACATACGTCATGCCCACCCCGATGGCCGCACGATAGAAGAGCTTTTTGACCACCGTCGAATCCGACATGCGGATCGCAATCATGGAGGCAAACTTCTCCCATATCCTGGGAACGCTCGCGAACACGGTGGGGGATACTTCACGCAGATTCATGGGGAGCGTGTCGATGCTCTCCACGAAATTGACCGTGCCTCCGGCCCAGACCGCCTGAAAAAGTGACATCAAGTTTTCGTAGATATGCGCGAGAGGTAAGTACGAGAGGACTTCGTCCTCGTCACGGAATGGGTTGACGGTAATAAATGTTTCGGTGATTCCCAAGATGTTGCGGTGGGTTATCATGGCCCCCTTGGGACGGCCGGTGGTGCCCGATGTGTAGATGATCATCGCGGTCTGGTCCGGATCGATTGCTTTGAGCCGCTGGTCCACCGCATCCGGGTGGTTGGCGAGGCGCTCCCGCCCCATTTTGAGAAACTCATCGAAAAAGATCACCGTCTCGTGAGTGAATCCCCATAAGCCTTTCTCGTCCCATACCACCACCTGCTTGACGTTCAGGTCCGGAAGTATCTGGAGCACCTTGTCCACCTGTTCTTCGTTTTCCACGAAGAGCGCCTTGGCTCCGGAATGGCCGACAACGTATGCGACCTGTTCCGGCGCTGACGTAGGATATATCCCACAGGTGGCCCCGCCTGCGGTCATGGTTCCGAGATGGCAGTAGAGCCATTCAGGCCGATTGTCACCCAGGACCGCTACCCGATCTTCCGGCTCCAGCCCGAGAGCCAACAGCCCCGCCGCGACCTCACGCACTTTTTGGCCATACTCCTTCCAGGATATGCGGTTCCATATGCCCATATCCTTGCGTCTGAGAGCGACTCGATCCTTTCGGTTTTCCACCTGCCGGAAAAAGAGCTCCGGGAAGGTTGTCGGAGCAGACGCCATTACCATCTCCTTCTCTTCTTATAGAGTCGCCAGCCCTTGGGCGAAGCGGTCTCGCCACCAAGCCCCAGGTAGAGTTCTTGGACGTCTTCGTTCTGCTGAAGATCCTGAGAAGTTCCTTCGAGCATGATGCGGCCGGCTTCCATAATGTAGCCGTAGTGGGCAATGCTCAACGCCATGCGGGCGTTCTGTTCCACAAGCAGGATGGTTGTTCCCGCGGCGCTTATGGCCCTGAGAGCGTCATAGACCACCCGGGCCACCATAGGCGCCAGACCGAGCGAAGGTTCATCCAGCATAAGCAGTCTTGGCCGCCGCAGCATGGCCCTGGCCATTGCCAGCATCTGCTGCTCGCCCCCGGAGAGGGTTTCCGCCTGCTGTTTCGTGCGGGCCTTCAGGATGGGGAAGAGGCCATAGACGAAATCCAGATCTTGATCAATGCCCTTGTCCTTACGCCCCCAGCAACCCAATTCCAGGTTCTCCCGCACCGTGAGTTCTCGAAAAAGCCCTCGGTCTTCGGGAACGTACACGATGCCCGAGGACGCGACTCTTTCGGGGGCCAACCTATGGATGCGCCGTCCAGCGAACTCAATTAACCCTTTCTTGGGCTGATCCTTGATCAGGCCGGCAACGGTTTTGAGCAGAGTGGTTTTTCCGGCGCCGTTGGGTCCAAGGACTGCAAAGATCTCCTTCTCCTTGACCCGCAAACTGAGCCCGTGCAGGGCGTATATGCGGTCGAAGTAAAGAGTCTCAATATTGGAGATATTCAGAAGGGGCGCTGTTGCATCAGGTGTGGTCATCGGCTACACATCCGTTACGCGCGGCGGATAAGTTCTCGAGTAATTAATCCGGCTAGTCTTCGCCCAGATAAGCTTGTATCACTTTTGGGTTGCGCTGAACCTCCTCAGGGGTTCCGTGAGCGATCTCCAGACCCGAATCCAGCGCAATCATTCGGTCACACAAGCGGGAAGCCATTCGCAGATCGTGCTCGACCAGAAGGATGGTCGTCTTGTATCTGCCCTGTATCTCCATAACGCGGTATGCGAATTCTTCCTTCTCTTCCGATGTTAACCCTGCGATCGGCTCGTCCAATAGGAGAAGGGTCGGTTCCAAAGCCAGGGCTCTTCCCAACTCAACCCGTTTCTGGACCCCGTAAGGACAATCAGCCACCAGGGCCTGTCGATACGCCTGAAGGTCGAGAAGATCGATGATCTCCTCAATCACCGCGCGATGTTTCAGTTCTTCACTCCGCATTCGCAGCACCGCATGCAAGGGGTTTTTCTTAAACTTGATATGTCGACCCAACATGAGGTTATCCAGGACGCTCATGTGCATGAATAGGCGTAAATTCTGAAACGTTCGAGCAACTCCTTTTGTCGCGATCGTGTCAGGGGAGAGCCCGATGAGGCCCTTTCCCCTGAAAAGGATCTGCCCGCTATCCGGGTGATAAACTCCCGAAATACAATTGAACAAAGTGGTCTTGCCCGAACCGTTGGGTCCTATAATGGAAAGAATTTCATGCTCCTGAACGTCTATATCCACACCGGCGAGGGCCCGAATACCACCGAAGCTAATGAATAGTTTCTCAACCTGCAAGAGAGCCATGGATTTGCCGTCACTCATGAAACGCGCTCCTCAAGCCACAGGATCGCGTGGAAATCTAAGGGGTCTTGGCGGCCGCACAAAGCAGTCCTCAAAATCTTCGTCTACGGGAGAGAAGAACCGGGATTCACCCCATTTCCCCGTCTCCCTGAATTGAGGGTCCGGAGACGCGGAATGCTCTCCAATGCTTCTTCCCGCGGCCCAGTGATATTGCGGCCGCTACTAAAATCTGGGCTTGAAGATCGAATAATCCTCAATAGGAACGTGTTTCCCGTCCTGGGCTTTACCCATACGGGAGGCGTTCAGTCCGTGATGTTGATCCGATGTATAGGTAACAGGAGCCCCAATGCCTTCAGGCTTCCATTCCTTTATTCTCTCCATGCCTTTCACGAAGGAATCGACAGTGAGGTCCTTACCCGCGTTCTTCAGGCCTTCCACCAGGTGCATCATGGAGACTGCGCCGAAGAGCGCCAGATATTCCTTATCCTTCAGCTTGGGATCGTACTTCAACAGAATTTCCACCGCCTTGTCCGCAGGCGGATCCGCGCCGGGAACACCGGCGTTCCCCGCGATAGCCACGTATGTCCCCTCCCAGACCTCGCCCGCGACCTTGTACATAATTGGATCAGCGAGGGTAAATGTGGTCAGCCGCTTGGGTTTGTAATCTATTTTGGCAATTTCCTTCACTATTAGGGCGCCATGAGTCGGGGTGGTGTAGATGATCAAAGCATCGGCCCCGCTCTCCTTCAGTTTGAGCGCATGAGACCCCAGAGCCCGCTCGGTCACCTCGTACGGCACCGCCGAGACCAGTTTGGCCTTATCGTTCATCTCCTTCACGGCTTTTTCCACACCCATGAGGGCTGTCTTACCGTAATCGTCGTTTTGGTAGAAGACGGCCAATTTCTTGGCATTGAGCTTGTACGCCGCGTACTTGGTGATGTATTCCGCTTCATCCTCGTAATCCGGGTAAGCCACAAAGACGAGCTTCCGCTTGTCCTTGGGCTGCTTAGACCAGATACGAACGTCACCATACGGCGTGATCAGGGGAATGTTGTTCTCAGGGAAAAAATCCTTGGCGGTATTGAGGATCGCGGTTCCGAGCAGACCACACACTGCAAATGTGTTCCCCTTCATCTC
>VGSG01000023.1 GCA_016875095.1 Deltaproteobacteria bacterium | reverse complement strand
ATCGCAAAAGGGCTTGATGTTCTGTCATCCGAAACCCACGGCATGGCCGTGAGGGGGGGATCGATCAACAGCCACCTGAGGGTCGGGCCGTTCCATTCACCCCTGGTGCGTGAAAGCCACGCAGACGTGCTGGTCTCCCTGGATCCGGGCGAGACCGCGAACAACATTCACTTCCTCAAGCCGGACGGCCTGGTGGTGGAAAACTCGCCCCTGCCGGATGATCCCCGAACGAGACGCGTGGACGCCACTCGTCTGGCGCGAGACGCGGGCCGAGCCCAGCTCGAGAATGTGGTCATGCTCGGATTCGTATCGGCTCTGGGTCTTCTTCCGGTGTCAGCGGATGAGATCAAGGCCCGATTGGCGCAAGATCCTCGAGAGAGAGTGCGAGCCCTGAACTTGAAAGCCCTGGAAGCAGGTGTGGCGGCCGCGTCCTGAACAGCCGATCCGCTATTCTCTCCTTGACCTGAACAGTTGAAACACGTACCCTTATTTCAAGACAAGGAAGCGTTGTGGGAATCGAAGAAGCTCTGCTGAAAATCGCCGATCGAGTGCTGGACTTTGATGAGGCATCCCTGGCTCAGCTCCAGGAGAAGTATCTGAAGAAGGTCTCCGAGTTTTCGCCCAACCGCGAATGGGAGAGAGCGATCATTGTCTATTTTTTGATAAATTCGGTGCGAGTGAAGAATAAGATCTTCAATGAGAAGGTGAAGTCATCCACGTCGGCGAGAGGGAACAAATCGCTGAAAAATATACTGAAAATAGTAAAATAGCAGATAAGGGTATAACAATCCTGCCAAAGGATGTTATCCACTTAAGATTACGGGTCAAAAAAAGCGAGGGGAACCTTTTTTCGCCTTGATTTTCCAAGAAAAAAAAGTATAATATGCACGTGGTAGTCTGGGCTCTATCCACGCCAAGGCGAAGATTCTCCGAACCGAGAACAACTCTGGGGCGCTGAATCAGCCCGGAGTCAGGCAGCCCGGTTCGAAAGGAGATATAGAGATGCGGAAAAGCTGGATTGCACTTCTCGGGGTAGTCTTGAGCGCCTCGCTTATGGCTTTGCCCGCTTCCGCTCAATGGTCCGGCGGCACGAATCCCTACGCGCAATATAGCGGCTCTTCCCTCTTCGGACAGGGGACCCCCAGCGGGCCGGGAATGGAAGAACAGGCTCAGCAGATCTATTACCCTTACTGGCACAACTACCTAGATCAGCTCCAGCAACAGGGCGGGTACTACTCCGTCACCGGGAGCTATCCCGGATCCCCACCGGTGACCGCGTATTACCCCGCTGCCGCGGGTCCTCTTCCGGACCAATCCGGCGCCGCGGCCGCGGGCCAGTCATCGGGAATGTACTACAATCCCAGTGAGTATTACTCGCAGGTTCAACAGCAGCCCCAGCAGGCGTATCAGCAGCCCCAGCAGGCGTATCAGCAGCCCCAGCAGGCGTATCAGCAGCCCCAGCAGGCGTATCAGCAGCCCCAGCAGGCGTATCAGGCTTACCAGCAACCTCAGCAGGCCTATCAACAACCTTACGGACAGCAGCATCAGCAGCAAGCCGCGCCGGCCGCGACTTACCAGTACGCGCCGCAAGGTCAGCAGGTGGTCACCGAAGGCGCCCAGCAGAAGCCGGCTTCCAGCAAAAAGCGACGCGCGAGCGCCAAGCAGCAGACCACGCCCGCACAGCCGCAGTACGATCAACAGCAGTACGCCCAGCAACAATACTATCAACAACAGTACGGCCAACAGTATCAGCAGCAGCCTTACGACCAGCAGCAGTACTGGCAACAACAAGGATACTATCAGCAACCGGTTCAGCAACAGGCCACCCAACAGGCGCCGCAGCAGCAGGAACCTGTGGGTGACGATCCTCTGCTCCAGCGGGCTCGCCAGGACGCGTACGAAAGGGCTGTGGCTCGCCAGCGCGCAGCGGAGCTGGCTGCTCAGCAACAAGCGGCGCTGCAGGAGTTGCAGCAAGCCAAGGGCATTATGACGACCGCCCAGCAGAGGGTGAAAGAACAGGAAGATAGACAGCGGGCCTTCCAGGAAGAATACCACAAGAAGTCGGTTCAGGACGCCTATGAGGAGTTACGAAGGTCTCAGCAGCGTTACTATGATTTGATGGGAGTGTCCGCGCAGGGTGGCGGCGCAGTTGCCCAGGGATATCCTCAAGCTCAAGCCCCCGGCCCGGCCCCTCCGCAACCCATGCAGTATCCGCAACAGGCGATGCCCGCACAGACCCCGGGTCCTGTTCAACAGCAGCAGCCACAGGCTCAGACGGCGCGTGGTTATGGCGGCTACACAGTGCCGCCTGGAGGCGTCTCCATGCCCCAGCAAACACCGCCCGGCCAGATAACGCCGCTTCATGCTCAGCAGGGTGCGCAACAGGAGTCGTCCGGTGGGTTATGGAGCACCTTGAAGGAGATTTTCAGCCCCGCAGCAGGCGCCGGTAACTACCAGCGGGCGCTCTTCGACAAGCAGCAGCAGCGCAGCTCAACAGACTTCTGACATCGTCTCCGCAACTAAGTCTGAAAAGCAGGAAACCGCGTGTTGTGAACACGCGGTTTCTTTTTTGACCCGGGGCAAATCGCATTGCGATGAGGAACGTGTGCGTATTGTTCAATGGGCTCATGCAACGGGCCTGTGCCGGTCCGTGACCGCCCGGCTGCTATTCCTTGAGCCGGTGCTTATGTCCCACCCGGTGGATGATGAGCGTGTTGGTTCCCTTGTGTTGCTGCAATGGAAGGCCCAGAGACACGGCGACCACCTCATCTATCTGGGCTATGCCTTTTTCAATAAGCTGAGCGTCGATGAAGTTCATGAGCTCTTCGAAGTCCCCGGGCAGATCGCAGTGATGAGGGATCACCGCACGGCTGAGCGCGAGGAAGTTGCTACGGGTCCGGTCGGGAGAGAACGCGTGAATTGCCGACGTGGGTCTGAATTTTGACACATCCAGGGCGGTCTGCCCTGTCATGGTCACCACGACTATGTTTTCGAGCTTCAAGTCGTGGGCCGCGACCACTGCGGTATGGCAAATAGCATTGGGGATATCGCGTCCCTGATAATCTCTGCGCCTCCAGAGGTCCGGATCCTTGACGCCGGCCGCAAAGGATTCGGCTTCAGTTACGATCTCATGCATCATCCTTACCGCCGCGGTGGGAAATAGTCCCACTGAAGTTTCTCCCGACAGCATCAGCGCGTCGGCGCCGTCGAACACAGCGTTGGCCACGTCCGCGGCTTCCGCTCGTGTCGGAAGCATGCCCTTGGTCATGGATTCAAGCATCTGGGTGGCTGTGATCACCGGCAGACCGTGGCTGTTGGCCTTGCTGATAATGATTTTTTGCAGGACCGGGAGCCGCTTTATGTCAACCTCGATCCCGAGGTCTCCTCGCGCCACCATGACCGCGTCCGCTTCTCCCATGATCTCGTCCAGATTGTCCAGGCACGCGGCTCTCTCCAGTTTAGCGATGATGGGTTTTATCGCGCCGTGCTTTCGCATCTCTGCTCTAAGCGCAGCCACGTCCGACCGACTGGAAACGAACGAAAGCGCCACAGCGTCAAAACCGACTTGCAGGCCGAATCGCAGATCTTCTCGATCCTTGGGCGTGACACTTGGGGAGGAGAGGCTGGAATGCGGGAAGTTCACCCCTTTGTGAGGGCTGAGCGGCCCCCCCTCGACAACATGGCACTTGACCCCTTCCTCTACCACCGCGGTGGCTTCCAGTCGGAGTCGTCCATCATCCATCAGGATGATTTCGCCCGGGCGCACGTCCCTCTCAAGGTATTCATAGGAGACCGGTATTCGCGACTCATCGCCGATAATACGCCGGGACGTGATCGTGACCTCTTGGCCCTCTTCCAGGGTCACCATGTCGTCCCGCAATTTGCCCACCCTGATCTTGGGGCCCTGAAGATCCTGAATCAGGGTCACGGCCTTTCCCGTATCCGCGATCAAGGACCGCGCCCGATGGTAGGCAATCAGGTGCTGCTGATGGGTCCCGTGAGAAAAATTGAACCTCAGGGCATCCGCGCCTTCGCGCAAGATCTGCCCCATAATTACTTCCGAATCGGACGCCGGACCGATAGTGGCCACTATCTTGGTTTTTCGCATCGTCCCTTCCTTACCTTAACGGTAGTTGCACGCCTCATCCAACCTCCGGATCACATACCCACACGGAATTCCGCTACCACCGGGCAGTGGTCTGAGACAAGATTCTTGTATGCTTTCCAGAACGCGTTTGGCGCGCATCCTTGTCCACATGCCCCGCCCGCCCGCGCTGAACCCGGCGCCAAAAACTTGAGCGCCTCACGGGAAACCAGGATGTGATCGAAGACTATTCCTTCATCTCTTCCCAGCGCAGTGCACAGAATTCCCTCCGTTGCCACGGAAAAGCCTTTTGCGCGACAAAACGAATCGAAATCTCTCTCCCGCCGCCTCTTTTCGTTAAAGTCGCCGAGTATGATGATATTGTTAACTTTTTCCGCTAACCGATCCACGATCCGTTCCATGATTCTCCACTGGGCCTCACGCACAGTCGGACAAGGGCCGCTCTTCAGATGAAGGGCCACGGCCGTGACATCGAACTCTGAGCCTCGTAAACGAAAGTGGCATGCAAAAGCGGGTCTGAGATGTCCGAGTCCCCGGACGCAATCCTCAGCATGCTCCCTTGGCTTGATGTCATTAAAGATACTCGCAAAAGACCACTGCTCCACGAGTTTGACGGCCGACGCGTCGTACAGAAAGCCGACCTTGTGGGGCCCTCCTTCGTTTGAATAGACCACCCGCCACGATGACCCCAGCCCCTCTTCAGCAAATCGCCGGAGACGATCGGGATTGAGGATCTCGTTCACTGCCAAAACATCCGGCCGTAAGGCCCGTATCTCGTGCGCGAGCCTGCGCCAATCCGTTGGTAGGGAATCGGGGCGCTTGCACCGATCGAAACTGAATTCCTTGAGGCAGTCGCAATTGGTATTGCACGGAAAATTCCTGATGTTGAAAGAGCCGATTCTGAGGCTCGTTCGTGAGTTCTCCTGCTGAGAAGCGCCCCGCGCCTCTCCGCGGCGTTCGCCGGCCTCAGCCGGTGACGCTTTCCCCTGTTCCGCGCAGTGCGAGCTGAGGCCCATTCCCCCCAAGAACAGAAGCACAGCGCACACACCCGTGGTAAAGAATCCTCGTTTCGCAAACCGCCCGCCTGTGAGCCCCATCCCTTCCTCGATTCGGCATCCCACATGAAATAAACAGGGATCGTATCATCATTTGCCCCGGGTTTCACGCCCGCACGGCGCACGTATGAAAGCGCGCCGCCTTGAATGTCATCGGCATGAGGCGCCCCAGGTCGGGGCCACGTATGGGAGAGCAAGGGTCCGCTCTAGCAGCCGATCTCCCAGACGGAGCCTCGGAGCGCCGTCCGAGGCCGAGGACTGTCATCATTCGCTGCAGCTCTCTAGCTATGGCCGTTGATACCAAAGATCGCTGGACAGATCACGGTCGGCCTGATATGAGACTGTCCCAGATCGGGGGCTGGATTGCGCTTCGACTCTCGTCGGTCCCGCGTCCGAGCCATAGAAGTGTCTTCGTTCGCTCATTCGGAGAAACATGTGCCGATACGCTTGAACAGAGGTATGATCCGAATTGTCGCGCTCCTGGCTGTCTTGTGGCTGGCCGCCCCTGCCGTCGTTGAGTCCTTCCCGTGGACCTCGGAAAAGGACCGAATCGAAAAGAGACTCAACCAAATCTGGCAGGCGCTGCTGAGAAACGATCAGAAGTGGCTGCGAGGGTTCGTGCTGGGCCCCGGCGAAGACGCTTTTGTCAATCAGGAGCTTGATGTAATAAAGAGATTGGGAATCACGGGTTACGAATGCAAGGCGATCAATGTGAGCCTGGACAATGTAACCGGTCATATGGCGTGGGTGGATGTGGAGTTGATCGCCACGCTCGACGACGGCCAACGCTCCAGTAGGCGTGGACTCAGAGTGCTCAAGAAGGTTGGCGGGGAGTGGAAGCTCATTGCTGTAGTCCGCAAGAAGCAATCGCGAGCCTTGGCAGAGGCTGGCCAGGCTCATGACCGCCCACCGACGCCGCCACCGAGCATTTCAACATCCGAAGAACAGCGCCCGGGCCCGGAATAGTTCCCACTTCAATTCGGGGGCGACCATACCGTCCTCTTAGTTTTCACATCGAGATATGGTCTCTCCCGAATTCGCGTTGTAGCGTGAGGAGGTTGGGTTTCGTATGACTCCCCCTGAACATGAATGTTTGTTCTGTGATATCGTCCAGGGCAGGAAATCGGCTGACGTGGTCTATTCGGATGAGCACGTGGTGGCGTTTTGGGATATCCGACCCGCCCGACCCATCCACATTCTTATTGTTCCCCGGGAGCATATCGCGACTTTGAACGATGTTCCGGAGGATAATCATATCCTATCGCGCATCGGGCAGGCCGCGGTTAAGGTTGCGCAGAAGTTCGGCGTGGCGGATGTGGGTTATCGCATATTCGTCAATGTGAACAGAGGCGGAGGACAGGTCATCTTTCATCTGCACACACACCTGGTCGCGGATAAGCCCGGATAGAAGCTGTGGCTAAGCCCGGAGTTTTGGGAAGAGTTTCCGGGGAGGCCCCTTTTTGTGTAAGAAGGGGCCTCCCCGGACCCCTCCACCAAAAACTCCCGGCTTCTGCAAGCGCATTCAGCAACTCCTCGAAAAAGGCAAGGTTTTAACTTCTTTTGGCGTAGAGCGGTACCATGACTGACTGCGTATTCTGTAAGATCATCGCGGGGGAAATCCCTTCGCGAACCGTGTACGAGGACGATCAGGTGGTCGCGTTCTGGGATGCCCATCCCACCGCTCCCACACACATACTCATTGTGCCTCGCAAACATGTCCCCACCCTGAACGACCTCGAAGAAGGAGATCCGATCCTCTGCCACATGGCCGAAGTGGCGAAGAGAATTGCGGCAAACCTGGAGGCGGCCCGCAACGGTTATCGTTTTTTTATCAATGTGGGCCCGGAAGGCGGCCAGGTGATCTTCCACCTCCATGCGCACCTTATGGCGGGTAACGACTTCGGCATGATGATCATCAAGTCCTCTATCGCAATCGCAATATTGTTGCGAAAGATCAAGAAGTGGATCTTCGGGAAATAGGGCACACCTATTTTCAGGATGCCACGCCCTTTTTTTGGGATTAACTTCGCGGAGCGCCATAGAACAAACCTCGGTTAGCATCGTCTGTAGATCTGAGCGCTGAGACTTCAATTACCTGGAGCTTTCTACTATGCCGCGTTCTGTGCCGATGCGCGAAAGTGACGTAGCGGGGGCGAATTTGTGGAGCCGCATCGGCCTGCGCGCCATTCTCGTGTTGGCCCTCGCGCTGCGATTGTGGCGCCTGACGCAGAACGGATGGGGTAACGAATACTACACCGCGGGCGTTCGGAGCATGACGACCGGCTGGAGCAATTTTCTTTATTGTTCCTTTGACCCGGCCGGTTTCGTCTCCGTGGATAAGCCTCCAGTTGCGCTGTGGATTCAGGCCGCGACCGTCAAGTTGTTCGGGTTTCACGGCCTAAGCCTTCTTGCGCCCCAGGTCCTGGAAGGCGTGGCCGCGGTTTGGGTCCTGCACCATCTTGTCCGGTGCCGCTTCGGACCATGGGCCGGTCTGCTGGCCGCGCTGTTCCTCGCGATCACACCAGTGAGTGTCGCAATCGACCGCTCGAACAACACGGATAGCTGCCTTGTACTGGCGCTGCTCCTGGCAGCGTGGGCGCTGATCCGAGCTGCAGAAGAAGGTAGCAGACGGCTCCTGCTGCTATCTATGGCCATTATCGGTATCGGATTCAATGTGAAGATGCTCGCGGCATTCGTGGTGCTACCGGCTTTTACGCTGGTTTATTTCCTGGCTGCTCCTGTTAGTTTGCGGCGCCGCTTCGCGGACCTGGCTATCTCCGGCGTGGTCTTGCTCGCGGTTTCCTTAGCTTGGGCGGTCGCGTACGACCTTACTCCGGCGGAGCGCCGACCGTTCGCCGGCACGACCAAGAACAATTCCATGCTGGAACTCGCGCTCGGGCCTTACGCGGTCGGGCGATTCGTACCGCCTGTGAAACCGTCAGAAACCGGCAGGAATGAAGTCACGGCCGGGCAGGCTTCGGTTGCCGGAGTTAAACCCCTTACCGGAACGGAGAGTCCGTCGCAGCGCACGCCTCCGAGCCGTTGGGCTCGACTCTTCGTTCAGGCGCCCGCGGGACCTTTGCGACTTGCCGATGGCCAATTGGCCGCGCAGGTTGGATGGTTGGGTCCTCTGGCAGTCATGGGCCTTGCGCTCGGCGGGTTGCGGAGCCCCTTCCGATTGCCGCTCTCGCCGGAGCGCCTGGCGTTACTCCTCTGGTTCCTTTGGGCCGTGACCTATGGTGTGGTCTACAGCTTTGCAGGCGGTATCATGCATTTGTATTACTTCGCGACCATGGCGCCTCCCCTGGCCGCGCTGGCCGGCATAGGCGCGGTCAGTCTGTGGGACCGATACCTTCAGAGGGGTTGGGGCGTTGTATTGCTCCCTACCACACTACTTGCGACCGCCGCGTGGCAGTTATACATCGAGGCGGGCGCGCTCGGCTGGAAGCTCCACGCAACGCTGAATCCGGTTGCCGTCGTCAGCGGTCTGAGTCAAGATTCACGCGATTGGCTTTCGTGGCTCCATGCCGCGCTCCTCGTCGGAAGCTGTGTCGCCGCTGGAGTATTGCTCACTCTCCTGCTGTATCAGACTTGGAGCCCGGTCCGACGGGTCGTGGCCGGCGGCGCCCTCGGTGCGGGGCTTCTGTCGCTTCTGGCAGTCCCCTTCGCGTGGGCCTTGAGCAGCGTGCTCGCGCCGGGTCACGGCTCACTGCCCTGCGCGGACCTGGCGCGACTTGTCTTCGCGGACGCTCGTGGCGCAGCGGAGTTTCCGAGCTGGTCGCGGTTCATCACGGGCGATTCGAAGCTGGTCGCTTTCTTAAGAGCCAACCGCCGTGATGAGCGCTATCTGCTGGCCACATCGAGCACGCGGCTGGCCGCGCCGATCATCATCAGCGCCGGCGAACCCGTGATGGCTATGGGCGGATTTCATGGTCTGGATCCCATTTTGAGTCCGGAGAAGCTTGCTTGGATGGTCGAAGCCAAGCAGATCCGGTTTGTGATGCTGGGTGACTTGTCAATCATCAGCCTCAGGCTGGGCGCGGAAGCCGCGGGAAGGCCCGTGGCCGATTGGGTCCGCACTAACGGGAAGCTTGTGGACTCGACCTTTTGGCGGGCATACAGCGATGGGAGGAGCAGGCTGGAACTGTATGATCTCCGGCCTGGCGCCGGCCTCGTTCCCGCTCCATCCTATTGACCTTGAAATCGCGGTTGACATGGCCCTACGTGTAAACTACCCTGAAATACAGGAGAAAAAGGGTTAGTGAAGCCACGGGGGCAAAGCGCGCCGAGAATGGAATTTGAGACGAGACGGCCCGCTCTCTTAGGCGCCCGCGGACGGTCCGACACCTAACACAGGCGAGCCGGTCCACGTCCAAAGGTAATGTCAGGATAATTACTCATCAACGGTATACCCATGGCCGAATCTGAGAAGCGAAAAGTCAGCGCCCGGGAAATCCTTCTGGACATGCGTTCCGGCATGAATGACGCCGAATTGAAGCAGAAGCACGGCCTATCCGACACCTCGTTCGAATCCGTTATGCACAAACTGGGCGCGGCAGGTCTGCTTACGAAAGCGGAGCTGCAGAAACGAGCAAAGTCTGCCGGCGCGCCCGGCAAATCATCGCGGGGAGAATCCGAGCCGACTCCAGCCCCGTGTCCTTCGTGTAATTCGGCCGTTCCCGCGGGGATGACCGAATGCCCCGCGTGTGGCGTGGTTTTGTCGAAAGTCGCAGGTCGCCAAACGCAAGAGACAACCTTGCCGCTGATCATTCCTATGGCTGAGACCACATCATCGAATTGGTGGGTTTGGGTTGTGGGCGCAGTGGTGGCATTGGGGCTTGTCGGCGCGGTGATGATGTTTTGGCCCGAGGATCGGCCCAGAAAAACGCCACAGGTCGCAACGACCGATGCCAAGCCGACCGTCGCGCAAGAAGCTGAGGAAGACGCCGGTTCAGTGGGCGATACGCTCGTGGAAAGCGAAAAGGAAGAAACCGCGGCTTCGAAAGCGCCGGAGCAACCCAGTGGCGCTCCGGGCGAAATAGTGGAGTTGCAGTTCTCGGAGGAAGGATTTCCTCTCGGGCTCTCCGTTTCTCAGAGTTCCGCGCTCCATCTATTCGAAACGCCAAGCGCAAACCAGGGATTCAGAAAGCTTCCACCCGAAACCGGCGTGAAACGGTATTATGACCAATTCACCATAGTCGGCCAGACTTTTCCGGTTCTCACCGAGGATTCCAATCCTCCGAAATTCTACTTGGATGCAAACCGAAACGGGGATTTAACAGACGATCCGGGACCGTTCATTGGTGAGGTTTCAGGTATCGTTCCCAATCATTATACGGTGCAATTGCCTTACCCACAGGAAAAAGCGAGCGCTCCGTATAAGATGTGGCTCTTTCACAGCCGCATGGGTGGAGTGCATTTTTATCCGAAATGCCACTGGCAGGGAGAGCTTCTTCTGAACGGTAAGACCTATAAAGTGGTTCTGTTTGACGGCAACGCCGACGGTGACTACTCAAACGATCCCGTAATCATTGATATAGACAATGACGGTAAAGCAAGCGAAGCAGAGAAGTTGAGACCGGGCCAAAGTCGCACCATCGACGGCATAGTGGTCAAATTGATTTCCGTCGCTCCCAGCGGCCGCTGGGTTCGCTTCCAATTCTGACGACACTGCCCTTCCGGAACTTTGCAGCTTTGCTTCCTTCTAGCGTTTTCCGGACCTGGCTACAGATCGCGGAGAAGGCGCGCCATCCCTGGGGAGCCGGTCTCTTCCTCAAAGGAAGGGTGACGTTTTTCGTCAATGATCCGGAAGCCGTGTTTTTCGTACGCCTTTTGAGCAGGCGTGTTGCCGATGTAAATGTTTATCTGTGATCGTTTGAAGCCTCGATCCCGCCCTTGGTCGAGTATTGTTACGAGCAGCTTGTCCACAAGCCCACGCCTGCGAAATTCCGGCGCGGTGGCGACACTTTCCACAGTCCACGCGCCGTCAACCGTGTCCGGCAGGCAGCAGAGCACCCTCTGGGAGCGTTCATGCCAGGCGGCGTCCGGCGCGGGCCAGCCCAGCTCGCCAAAGACCTGGGTTAGCGCCTGAGCCAACGCCGGATACCCGCAAACCTCGGGATCACACCCTGCGAGCGCCGCGGTGGGCTTTCCGTTTGCTTCCGCCACCAGGAAGCACGAATAATGGTATAGATGCGGGATTGTTGACACGGCCAAAAGCTTGAAGAAGTCCAAGCATTCACGCTCCGGTCGGCCCAATATGACGTCCCATATTCCTCTTTGGACGTGGCCTCGCCCGGCAGTGTGGATGACCCATGATAGGAAATGCGCGTCATCCGGTCGCGCTTGGCGGATCGCAGTTTCCATCAATGTCCCTCCGCCGCCCGTTTTTCTAGAATGCGCCTCGCTGCTCCTCAGCTCCCGCGCCGTCGGAGACCGATTTCCGCGCGCGTAACGGGCCGCGCGCGGTCATTTGCCGCAGATCACCGATATCTCAACTAATGCGTCCTTTGGTAAAGCCGCGACCTGAACCGTCTCTCGAGCCGGCAGGATCGCGCCAAAATACGTGGCGTATATCTCGTTGAACTTCTGGAAGTCGTTGAGGTCTTTCAAGAAAACCGTGGCCTTTAGGACAGTTTCTAACGTAAATCCGGCGGCTTCAACCACAGCCTTGATGTTTTCGAGCACGAGAGCGGTCTGTTCTTCGAAGCTCCCCTTGGAGAATTCATTGGTCTTTGGATTAATAGCGATCATGCCTGAAACAAAGAGCATGTCACCATACTTCACAGCTTGCGCGTATGGTCCTATGGCCTTGGGCGCATTATCAGCCCTGACAATCTGCCGCTCTGAGCCGGCGCTTTGCCGCGCGCACATGAGCGCCGCCACGGAAACACATAAGGAGAGCAGAAACAGTGTCTCCATCATGAGACCTCCTTGCCCAAATGCTCGGACCCTCGCTCACCGCGTTTACTGTTGCGGGTTTCGCGTTCTACAACATCGCCCAACAATCGACTGATATACCTAATCCCAGTCCAGGAGGCGCTTTTGGCCCTGAAGGGCCCTGATCCCGGTAACGTCCTGGCTGACTTCCAGTGTGCCCTTGTACGCTCCGTCCGCAGATCGTATCGCGAAGTATCTGATCTGGATAAACTTCCCGGCCATCTCAATCCAGAACTCGGCCACATCTCTCGCGCCTTTCCTGAACTCATCCAGGATTTTGTTCACCACATGAATGCTTTTGGGAGGATGACAATTCTGTACTTCCCTTCCGATCACCCCAGGACTTCTCGGAAATATACGTTCCTTGCCCTGAGAAAAGTAAGCCACTCGATCGTTCTCATCCACAAACGTAATATCAACAGGCAAGTGATTGATCATCAAATTGATCTGTTCAAGTGTTAGCATTCCTGTATCCAAGCCCAGGACATCGACCGCCGGGCGAACCGGTTCCACGGAGCCTGCTTCTTCCGCAATCAAGGCTTCTACAGGCCACTGACCTTGAGGACGAACCCACGCATAACCGATTTCCTCTTCCCCGCGCGCAACCTTTACCCAATCGGCTTGCGAGAAGACTTCCATGCACATGGGAAACAGTATTTGCTCCTCTTTGTAGATCATGCCTCGAACCGAACTTATCATTTCGGTAACCGCCTGGACCGCGTCGCCGGCCTCGGCTTGCTCAATGTTCGTCTGGGCAGTCTTTATCGAAGCACGAATGTCGTCATGCACCGCCCACATCACCTGTGGCGGAGCGGTAATTCCATGCGCTTCCAAAATGGGAAAAAGCTGATTCTCCTTCCTCACGTAATGAATGTTAATATCCGCAAGCCTATCGACCAATTGCCGGAGCTGTTCTTTCTCGCCTTGAAATATACTTGCGTCGGGTGGCTCGCCGATCTTGCGCAACACATCGTCGATCCGTTTCATGACGCCTTCAGCGGCTTCATTCTCAAGCATAAAGGTGTGCGCCGGATGACCCACTGGAGCGGAGATCTTCTCCTGTCGGTCGAGGGAGTCCTGAAAAATAGAAACATGCACATCGCAGAGCTTTTTCACCTCTGTGGCGGGTAGACCCTCCTTCACCAGCTCCTGCTCCATTTGGGCTATTTCCGGCGGTGTCACATCCTTGATAAACTCGATGAATTCCGCCTTGATTTTCTGGAAATCGCCGCCTGAATGAAGATCCTTGATCATGCGCTTCAGCGCCTCTCTCTTTTGTTGGGGATCCATGACCGGACGTTGGTCTGCGGTATCTACTTCAGATCCGGCGCCGGACCGCTTCTCGATCTCCGTTCTTATCTCGTCAATAAACGTCGCAAGATCGAGCTTTCCCCTGGAAGCCACCATTTCCAGGGTCGCGATCTTGCCCATAGTTTTGCGCATAATCGGATTCTTCAAGTGCCGGAATTCCGGCGATTTTCCCATCAGGTATCCGAGCAGAAAAGGATATTGGGTAAGAAGATCGTCAATTTTCGTCTTCGCAGTGATTTCCATGGCCCATTCCCTTGATGTGAGAATTGGAGAGCCCGAAGCTCATCCTTCGGATCGTGACAATTGAGCGCGGGGCCCCCATTTTCAGAATGCACATGGTCCCCGCAAATTTCCAGCGCTTTATCCCGCTCCCGAGGATACGTGCCAACAGACCGCCCGTCAACCACCATCTTGGCGATCCCGGCTCTTGAAATGTCTCCCGAAACATGTCACGTTGCTCTGTAATCTCTGAAGTTCCGCGCCATTGACACGCTCACGGGTCTTCAGACAGGAGCTACTATGGACGCAAAAGCGCCTCTGGACATTTCCCCGGAAGAACTCGCCCGGCTGTGCCGCCGGTACCAGGTGCGTGAGTTGGCGCTATTCGGGTCAGCGCTGCGGCAGGACCGCCATGCCGACGCTGATGTAGATCTATTGGTCAGCTTCCAACCAGCTGCACGGGTGACGTTCCTGACCCTCGCGAGAATGCAACGCGAGCTTGAAGCCCTCCTGGAGCGCAAAGTGGATTTGGTCCCTAAGGACGGATTGAAGCTGATTGTTCGTGATCATATTTTGGCCAGTGCGCGAGTACTCTATGCGGCGTGACTACCTCTACTTGCAAGATATCCTTGATGCCTGTGCCATGATTAGGGTTTTCCTGGAGGGCATTGATGCCTCCGCGTTCTTGGTCAGCGACCTCCATAAAGCCGCCATTCTCCAGAAGCTCACAGTGATTGAGGAAGCAGCGGCCCGTCTCTCGCCAGCCTTTCGCGAAGCCCACCCACAAGTGGAATGGCAGGATATTATTGCGTTCCGGAACATTGCCGTTCATGCGTACTTTGCGGTGCAGTGGGAAATTGTGTGGGCGACGGCCGCCGATGATGTTCCGGAACTTCAGAGTCAAGTCCTGGACATACTTCGGGCGGAAAAATTAGAATCACGTGACCGGTAGGACCGTTGGGGCGAGCATGCGAGTAGGATGGGCTGATGGACGAGGAATCGCATCATTCGCGCTGTTTTCTCAAGTGATGCGATTCGCTTGGCTCGCTGCATCCCACCAGACCTCCTTCATGAGCGAGGCCCCTTCCACTGCCGCTTGACCGGTTCACGACGTTGAGGCATATTCCGACTCAAATCAATGGGGCGGAATTGCCGAAAAGAGTTCTCGTCGAAAGGAAAGAGGAATGGAAGGCGTCGAGTTCGTAGTTGATGAAACCGGGAAGAAAAGAGCTGTGCTCATCGATCTCAAGAGGCACGGAGAGATCTGGGAGGATTTTTACGACACCTTGCGCGCCAAACAGCGAGAATCAGAACCGCGTGAATCGCTTCTAGAGGTCAAGAGGAGAGTTCTGGGGCGGCGCTAGATAGCCCGCGGAGCGTTCAGCAATGGGACATTTACTTGCGTTCACCGCGAGGTGAAGACATGACAATCAAGGAAATAGTCGTAACGACCATAAAGCAACTCCCGGAGGACGCTACCTGGGAAGATATCCAAGAGCGCATCAACTTCGTGGCAGGCGTCCGTAAAGGGCTTCGCGAACTCGATGAAGGCAAGGGCATTCCGCACGGTAACGTGAAAGAAGAATTCCACAATAGCTTTGTTCTTGGCAGATATAGAAGGCTGCGTTGAGATCTGCGCCTTTGGCTAAGGCTAGAATCCCCATCCCCCTTCCCTCTCCCGCCAGGGGAGAGGGTTTTATGACCCCTCCCTTGATGGGAGGGGGAAGGAGGAGGGTGACTTTTCGCGCAAATCTCAATGCCGTTCACTATAGATGATGAGGGAAATATGAGATTAAGGGTCAGCAAAGAAGACGACGCGGTGTATTTCAGGTTGGATGAGAGCGCTGTTGTTGAATCCGAGGAAGTCCAGCCCGGCGTAATTCTGGATTACGACAAGGATGGCCGTGTAGTCGGTGTGGAGTTTCTTGGCATCAAGGCAAGAGTTCCCGAAGCGCAGCTCTCCTCTTTGCAGTTCGAGACCGGATAAGGTTATCGAGCTTTCTGACAGGCGGATGAGTTTGACATCGGGGTGCAAGGCATGTCCGCCCGAAGACAGCATTGACCGTGGCGCCTACACAGATCCGTTTTGATCTCACAGAAACTCTGATCGTTGAACTTGCCAAATATATAAAAACTTATATAATTCCATAGTGAATATGAAGCCACTGAAGTTCGTCGGATCGAGTCTCGATGACCTTCGGAACTTCCCTGAGGAAGCTCGCCGTGACGCGGGTTTCCAGCTCCGTGCGGTTCAACGCGGATTGGAACCGAGAGATTGGAAACCAATGCGGGCAATCGGCGGGGGTGTAAAGGAAATCAGCATCCACGCACTGGGTGAGTGGCGAGTGGTCTTTGTGGCCAAGCTTCATGATGCAATCTACGTGCTTCACGCATTTCAAAAGAAGACTCGAAAAACCAGCCGACAAGACATTGATGTGGCTCGTCGGCGTTACAAGCAAATTGGAGGATAATCCATGAGCGAAGCCATTACCAACTCCTCCGGCAATGTATTCATCGATCTGGGTTATTCTGCGGACGAAGCCGCAATCTTGCAGATGCGCGCGGGTCTTATGACCGATCTCCGAAAACTCATCAAAGCCAAGAAGCTGACGCAGGCCAAAGCAGCAGAAATGCTCGGGATAAGTCAGTCCAGAGTTTCCGATCTGGTCAGAGGCAAATGGGAGAAATTTAGTCTTGAAATGCTCATCACTCTGGCGACACGAGCCGGCATGAGCGTCACTCTCAAGACCGCCGCTTGAAGATGACGCACCAATTCATTGCTGAGATTTATTCACTCAGCCCTTCCTCGCTGATGTGGGTGTTTGGAAGTCTTCCTATGAAAGTTGTCGACATGAAGTAGCCCTGGTTGGGTCTACGTATGGGGAGCTTTGGAGGGGAGATGAGTTTCCCCTCCAAATTATTGCGCAACGATGCGCTATTGCTCCCGATCTCCGAGGCGAAGCCCCGGAGCGCCGGCCGAAGCCGAGGACTTTCATGATTCGTTGTAGCTTTTGAGCTATGGCAGTTGGTATGTATTGTTCGGTTCACAGTACGTGACTCCTGCCGAAGGATCCGGGCCCCTGCTGATGCAGGCTTCCCAGAGCATGGTCTTGGTCTCCTTGTCTATCGAGGCCGCGATCCATTCGCTTCCCCGGAACCGATTTGCCAGCAGCGCGCAGAGCACCGCGATGGAGAAAGTCATAGACCACCATACTGCTGTGGCCCCCAGACCGGCGGCATAGATCACCACAAGGATCGTGGGGATGCGCACCAGCCACATGCCTATGAAGATGATCCGCATGGTGGCCATAGTGTCTCCCGCGCCTTGCAGGGCTCCGGAAAGAGTCACCCCAATGGCCATAAGGGGCATCCCCAGCATGTTGATGCGGAGATAGCGGGTCATTTCATCCAGCACCGCGGGGTCGTTTGTCAGTAGAGCCGAAACCTGCGGCGCACACACGAACAGCGCGGCAGCGGGCGCCGTAATGATGAGGAAACAGAGGAGCGCAGTGGCTTTGGCGCCCGATCGAGCGCCCTGGATGTCCCCTCTTCCCAGGCGATTGCCGGTGAGCACGGCCGCGGCCATGTTGAGCGCAAAGATTGGGAGAAAGATGATGGCTTCGATGCGCACTCCGACCGTCATCGCGGCCAACGCGGTGATTTCGCCGTCCTGGAGGCGGCCTACGAGGAAATAGACTACCAGAGTGCCCGCATTCCACGCGGTCTGCTGCAACGCGGACGGGGCGCCGAGTTTGATCAGATTCCGGAAGCAGCGGGGTAGCGGCTGGGTTACAGCCTGGAAGCAGATGCGGCCCGGGCCCCGCAGCACGTGGGACAGGTTGAGCGCCATTCCCAGGCTCGTGGCGATAGCGCTGGCCCACGCGATGCCCTTGAAACCCATCGCGGGGATTGGGCCCCATCCAAAAGCCAGCGCAAAGCAACCCACCACGTTGACTGCCGTGGCAATCGACCCGTTGAGCAGCGCGACCCGGATTCTGTCTGAAGCTCGGAGCACTCCGCTGGTCACGATACTGACGTACGTGGGCACGAGCGCGAGCGCAAAGATGCGGATGAAATCTTGCGCGATCTCCTGGATTCCTTGGGGCATGCCGGTGATGCGGACCAGAATATCCGGCCTCAACCCTGCGAATGCCGCGAGGATTCCGGAAACGGCCAGATTCAGCATAAGCGAGTGCGCGGCAATACTGCCCACACCGTTGAACGCGCGGGCCCCATACGCCTGGGAAACCAGAGACACCGTTCCCACGGTGATTCCGTTGCAAAGGATCATGAGCGTCCAGTAGAGCTGGCCCACATATCCCACAGCGGCGACGACGTCCGTGCCCAGGTACCCGGCCACGAACACATCAGTCAGGCCGATCGCGAAGTGAAGAAACATCATCAGGATCATAGGCCAGCCCAAGGCCCACGATTCGTTGAGATACGGCTTCACTTCTTTCAATCCCGTTTCAAGACGCGTCATGCCCGTGCAACCGCTTTCAGGGGCCCACAAGGTATTAAGAAGGCCCGCTGACTGGATGATTCCACCAGAGGAACCTCGATTTGGGCCCCCACGATACCATGAGTGGCCCGGGTTTTCGACGTAACACCCCGAAAGACCCTCGCGGCCGCAAGCGCCCTTGAATTTTTGATTCGGCGACCATATAGTCACCGATGGTTCGGCGCGCGGCTCAGGGGGTGAGGCGCGCTGTCCTACCATTCTGTTTAAGAAGAATGTGTGATGCCCAAACGAACAGACCTCAAATCCATCCTTGTCATCGGATCGGGCCCGATTATCATCGGCCAGGCCTGTGAATTCGACTACTCCGGGACACAGGCGCTCAAGGCGCTCAGAGAAGAGGGTTATCGAGTCATCCTCGTCAACTCCAATCCGGCGACCATCATGACGGACCCGGAGTTTGCGGATGCGACGTACGTCGAGCCGGTGAAGGCCGATATCATCGCGGACATCATCGGGCGGGAACGCCCGGATGCGCTCCTGCCCACCCTGGGCGGTCAGACCGCGTTGAACCGCGCGGTGGAGTTGTACGAACAAGGAGCGCTGGAAAAGTACGGAGTTGAGCTGATCGGCGCAGGCATTGAGGCGATCAACAAAGCCGAGGACAGAGACCTGTTCAAGGTAGCCATGCGCAACATCGGCCTCGACCTGCCCATGAGCGGATACGCTCACACGATCGAAGAAGCCTGGCAGATTGCCCTTGAAGTAGGCTTTCCCAACGTGATCAGGCCCTCTTTCACCCTGGGAGGCGCCGGAGGCGGTGTGGCCTTTTCCGAGGAGGACTTCGACCGGCTGGCCAAATGGGGGCTTGCCGTCTCTCCGGTGAGCCGCGTTCTCGTGGAAGAATCAGTCTTGGGATGGAAGGAATTCGAGCTGGAGGTGATGAGGGACCGCGCGGACAATGTGGTCATCATCTGTTCCATCGAGAACTTCGATCCTATGGGCGTGCACACGGGTGACTCGATCACCGTGGCGCCTGCCCAAACGCTCACGGACAAGGAATATCAGATCCTCCGCGATCAGGCGGTGGCGATCATTCGAGAAATCGGCGTTGACACAGGCGGTTCGAACATCCAGTTCGCGGTCCATCCTGACACCGGTCGGGTAGTGGTAATCGAGATGAACCCGCGCGTGAGCCGGTCCAGCGCTTTGGCCTCCAAAGCTACCGGTTTCCCGATTGCCAAGATCGCGGCTAAGCTTGCGGTGGGTTACACTTTGGATGAAATCGCTAATGATATCACCCGCAAAACCCCGGCCTCATTCGAGCCCACGATCGACTATGTGGTCACCAAAATCCCCCGGTTCACTTTCGAGAAGTTCCCCGGCGCGGACGATACGCTCGGGACGCAGATGAAATCCGTGGGCGAGGCTATGGCAATAGGTCGGACGTTCAAAGAGTCGCTCCAGAAGGCGATCCGATCTCTGGAGATCGACTCGTACGGCCTGGAACCTAACATACCGCCCGGGCTTTCACGAGAAGAGATCCTGAAACACCTTAGCAGGCCCACACCTGATCGTCTCTGGCGCCTGGCCGACGCATTGAGAGCGGGTCTGTCCATTGAGGCCATATATGAGGCGTCGAAAATCGATCCGTGGTTCCTCAGCCAGATTCAGCAAATTGTGGAGATGGAGGGCATAATTTCCGGGTCCGGCGCCCTCGATGGTGAAGAAGGAACGGAACTGCTGCGCAAGGCCAAGTCCTACGGTTTCTCCGACGTGAGGCTCGCGCGGCTTACGGGCCGCACGGAAGACGAGGTGAGGGCCCTTCGTCACGGGAAGGACATTCGACCGGTTTTCAAACGTGTGGACACGTGCGCGGGTGAATTCGAGGCGCATACGCCGTACCTCTATTCCACGTTCGAAGATGAGGATGAGTCCGGCGCGACGGATCGCAAGAAGATCTTGATCCTCGGCGGAGGCCCTAACCGGATCGGCCAGGGAATCGAATTCGATTACTGCTGCGTGCACGGTGTCTTTGCGCTCAAGGAGGACGGGTACGAGACGATCATGGTCAACTGCAACCCCGAAACGGTGAGCACGGACTATGACACGTCCGACCGGCTTTACTTCGAGCCCCTCACGCTCGAAGACGTGCTCGCCATCGTGGATCGCGAAAAGCCGGACGGCGTGATCGTGCAGTTCGGCGGGCAGACCCCCCTAAAGCTCGCTGTGCCGCTTTGGAACGCGGGTGTCCCGATTATCGGCACGTCGCCTCAAGCCATCGACCGAGCCGAAGACCGGGAGAAGTTCAAAGACCTGCTACAGAAGGTAGGACTCAAGCAGCCTCCCAACGCCATCGCTCACTCATACGCCGAAGTGATCGAGGCGGCGCGCGAGATCGGCTATCCGCTGGTGGTGCGGCCCTCATACGTGCTGGGTGGAAGAGCCATGGAAATCGTGCTCTCCGAGGAGGATCTTAGGGCTTACCTTACCAATGTGGTGCGGGCGTCTCCCGAACATCCGATCCTCGTGGATGGATATCTCGCCGAAGCGGTGGAAATCGATGTGGACGCGATTTCGGACGGCGAAGAAGTGGTCATCGGCGGGATCATGGAACACATTGAAGAGGCCGGCGTTCATTCGGGAGACTCTTCGTGTTCGCTGCCGCCCTATTCCCTGGGTCGGTATCATGTTGACGAGATCAGACGGATCGCCCGGCTCCTCGCGCTGGAATTGGGCGTAAAGGGCCTGATGAACCTTCAGCTCGCGTTCAAGGAAGGCGAGTTCTACGTTCTGGAAGTGAATCCACGCGCGTCCAGGACGGTCCCTTTTGTGTCCAAGGCCATCGGTGTGCCGCTGGCCAAGATCGGCGCTCGGGTCATGGCGGGGAAAACGCTGCGCGAAATCGGTTTTACTCGAGAAATATTGCCGTCTCATATCAGCGTGAAAGAAGCGGTCTTCCCATTCATCAAATTTCCCGGGGTGGATGTCCTGCTGGGACCGGAGATGAAATCAACGGGCGAAGTAATGGGAATCGATTGCGAGTTCGGGCCAGCGTTCCTCAAGTCGCAGTACAGCACCGAGTATCCGATTCCGAAGGACGGCGCGGTGTTCTTGAGTGTGACGAGCAGCGAGAGGACCCGCGCCGTGTCGCTGGCGCGTCGCCTCCAGGAGTGCGGATTCGGGTTCGCGTGCACCGAAGGAACCGCGGCCTCGCTCAACAATGCCGGTATTGAGTGCTCTACGGTGGGAAAGGTCCATGAAGAAGGGACGGATGACGTTATCGACCTGATGGATCGGGGCGAGATCTCGTTGGTCATCAATATCCCCGGGGACAAGAAATCACGGCAGGACGAGTATCACATCCGAGTAGCCGCGCTCAATCACAACATCCCCTATTTCACCACCATGGCGGGGGCAATGGCCATGTCTCTGGGCCTTCGAGCGCTCCACCGAGGCGATCGGTTTCGGGTCATGTCCCTGCAAGAGTATCACTCCGGCGCACGTCCGTACTGCCCGAATCCGGGCTCCTAAGCGTTCGATTTCGCCATCGTATGGGATATTCCTGAGAATGCCGTTTGTTTGAGGACTATCGCCTCAATTGCGCCACACGGGCGCAAAAGGATATTCTTGGCGCAGATTTCGTTTGAATTCCACAGCCGGTCTGCAATACGATGGAAGCGCTCGATGAAGCAATTTCACCAGCTTGGCGCCGACGATTCGCAGGACCCTTCTGCGCTTTGAGGCGCCGCGCGGTGAATCCAAGCGGTTTCTCGGCCCGGAATCCGGGGAGCGCGCCGGCATGGAGGAGAGGCAAGTGATCTCACGTCTCGCAATCGCCATGTTCTTCTGTCTGCTGCTGAATGCAACGGCTCTCGGTCTCTCCTGTGAGGAATGCCTCAATATCGAAAAGGAGAGCCAGACTATCACAACCGAACTGGACCAACTGTCAAAAGAGCTGAGATCCGCGCTGGAGTCAAAGGAGTACAAAAAGGCCAAAGAATTGGACAAGAAGATTTTTGATTTGAAAAAGAAGCAGATCGAATTGAGAAAGCACGATACCGAGTGCGAAAAGGCATGCACTCCCGAGGCTCTCAAAAGAAGCGAATGCAAGAAGCAGAAACTGCGCATCAAAGAGTTGGAATCCAAAGCCGACCAGTCTGAAGAGGACCGAAAGACTATAGACCAGGTCTACCTGGATCTCCTGCGCTGTAATCAGGAGCTCCGCCGCCTCAAACCCGGCGCATCCGCTCATTGAAGGGATTTCAACAAGAGGAGGTGATCACCTTTTGCCTCACCTCTTGACGCGCAAGGACGTAAGCAGCCCCTTCCGGGCCTGGAACCGGGACCTACAATTCGTTATCTTCAGGGGGAACAGCGAGGCCGTGACCGGGGATGAAGGGGATGGGCGCCACCGGATATCCATTTACCCACCGAACGCCGCCCCGGAGCACCGTGCGAACCGGCGCGGGTGTCAGGCGCTCTTCGGCGTTGCCTTTGAGAACCTCCTCCTCAAACATGGATGAGATGACTTTGATGCAGTGCCCCTTATCAGGATAGTACTCGTAGAAAGGTCTTAGCTCTTCAGGGATATACCCTGGATAATCCTCAAGCCCGGGCGGTCCTGTCCTTACCTTCTCCGGCTCACGAACCATCTGGATCATCTCCCAGAGATTCTCCCGCGGGTATGACTGGGCGCAAAAGCCGCGCACCGCGCGATCGAATTCCGTGTCCGACCACGGCGACGCCTTCTTCATAATGCCGGGCACCGACGCGAAGAACTTCTTGAGCCGGTTCTCGGTCTCGACAGTGAACTCCCGGCTCTTTTCACCGTAGAAATGCAACGTCACCCAGTCTTGCTCAGACATGCGTCGGAAGTGCGTGTCAGCGTCAGGAGCATAGTAATTCCACCATATTTCAAATATTTCTACAACTTCTCCCTGAACTTTCAGCATGGTCAGCACCAGGATCACATCGTTAAACTGGATCAACCCGGCTCGCTGCTCAATCCCCAGATCTCCGTTTCTGCGAATTACGCCCGACTCGGAACGCATGAAGAACCCCACTTCTCCCTGCTCCTCCGAGCCTTCCACAATCCCTTCGATGCACTGACCGGGAAGCAGTCGCACTCTATTCGGATCAATGAATCCCATGCTTCTCTCCTTCACAGTACCTCTTAGCAAAAAGCAACCGAGTAATCCAGTCCTATCTGACACACAGCCAATGGGCAAGATCCGAGATTTCCATTGCATCAAGCGGTTTTGCGTTCCGCAAGCTTTGACCGGAGCGCCCGGTGGGCTTAACTTCCAGGGGAAGAGCTGCTATAAGTTCAAGAGAGACTTCAGGCCCACCGTGGACTTATGCGCTTCCAAGAACCCGCCCCTTGGAGAGCCTGACGAGGCCCGACCAATACTTAAAGTAATCTAAAAGAGCTTGACCATAACACTTGAAATTGATAAAGAAAACTTGAGGAACGGAGACACATATCATGGACGGCCAACCTACCATCTGCGTCACCTGCGCATGGAGAGAAACCTGCAATAAGAAGTTCTCCATGGACGGCGCCACAACCACTCGATGCATCGATTACACAAGGGATCTCACCCTCGGGATGCCCAAGACTCAAGACGCGGACAGCGAAGTCGAAGAGGCGAAGAGCGTCGCTGAAGAGAAGCGCTGAGCCGGGAGAGGGCAAGATCCGAATGAAGGAGCTTATTAGACAGCTTGTGCGGGACGCGGTCTACGCGGCCCGGAAGGAAAAAAGAGCCGATCTGCCGGACCCGGAGCAGCTCAACATAGAAGTGAGTCGCGCTAAGGATCCAAAGCATGGGGATTATGCCACGAACGCAGCCCTGGCGCTTGCCGGGCAGGCCCGCATGAAACCACGGGATCTCGCTCATATCCTCGCCACATATGTTCCCGAAAAGAACGATATCGTGACGAACGTCGAAGTGGCCGGTCCTGGATTCATCAACTTTTTCATGGCCGAAGATTTATGGCGTCAAGTGTTACGTCAGATCCACCGGGAGCGTGACCGATACGGCCACGACGCGTCTGCAAAGCGTCCACGCGTGCTCTTGGAATTCGTGAGCGCGAATCCCACCGGTCCGCTCCACGTCGGTCACGGGAGAGGCGCGGCTGTCGGTGACACGCTTGCGCGGCTCTTGAAGTCCCAGGGATATCCCGTGGCCACCGAGTATTACGTGAACGACGCGGGGAACCAGATGAAAATCCTGGGCCGTTCGATCGTGTTCAGGCTTAAAGAGCTTGCGGGAGAATCGATAGTGTTCCCGGAAAAGCACTACGTGGGCGAATACATCCGGGACCTGGCCCGGGATCTGCTCGGTTCCCCCAACGGCAAGGAGATACTCGCTCTGCCCGAGGATGCGGCGGTGGAAAAGGCCGCGGAGTTCGCGTATCCACGCATCCTTGAAGGAATACAGGCGGATTTGCATGACTTCGGCGTGGCGTACGATAGCTACTTCTTTGAGAGCACGCTCCACAGCGAAGGTTTGGTGGCTCGCGTGGTCCAAGAGTTGCGAGAGAAAGGCAAGGCCGAAGACAAGGACGGCGCGGTCTGGTTCGTAATGGAAGACGCGGAGGATGAAAAGGATCGAGTGCTGATCCGCGCGACCGGTGAACCCACGTACTTCGCCGCGGACGCCGCGTACCACAAGAACAAGCTGGGCCGCGGATACGATCTTTTGATAGATCTGTGGGGTTCCGACCATCACGGCTATGTGCCGAGGGTGAAAGCCGCGCTCCAGGCCCTCGGATATCCTGACGACGTCCTGAGCGTGCTCCTCGTGCAATTCGTTACCCTGGTGCGGGAAGGCCGCAAGATCTCCATGTCCACCCGGGCCGGCGAGTTCGAGACGCTGCGGAAAGTGCTCGACGAAGTCGGACCGGACGCGGCCCGCTTCTTTTTCCTGACTAAACGGTGCGACAGCCATCTGGACTTTGATCTTGACCTGGCCAAGAAGCAATCACGAGATAATCCCGTCTATTACGTGCAATACGTTCACGCTCGCATCGCGAGTATCTTTCGTATCGCCGCGGAACGAGGCATAGACGCGGACATGACCGATCCCGACCTTTCCGCGCTCTCCTTACCGGAGGAGGTCCGGCTCATCAAACATCTGGCTGACTTCCCCGACATGCTCGCGGACGCCGCGGAAGCGCTGGAGCCCCATCGGATCACGTTCTACCTCGTGGATCTCGCGGACTTTTTCCACGCGTATTATCACGACAACCGGGTTCTCACCGAGGATGCGCGGATAAAGAAAGCCAGGCTCTTCCTGGTGGAGGCCGTGCGTCAGGTGGTGGCCAACGGCCTGGCGATTCTGGGCGTAACCGCGCCCGAGCGCATGTGAACGCAATGAGACTGCGGACCATTCATCGGACAAAACCTTCTCCGCTCATTCTTAAGTCCCGGCGATCCCCCGTGCGGAGAAGGACTTCGTCGGGCAACGGGCGACTTGTCCTTGCCATCGCGGGCTCCGTAGCGCTTATGCTGGTCCTGGTTTGGCTCAATCTGCGCTTCATAAGCGATCCGCCCCGACCGCCAAAAGAGCTCCGAACCGCAACCCCATCGATGAGCGCCGGCATCCCTGCCGCAGGTCCTTCTCGCGGCCCCCGAGCGGATGGGGCTAGCGCGGCCGGCCCTGCCCCGCCCCAGGTCACCTTTTACCGGAAACTCACCGCGCCTGAAGAAGCCGCGCCTCGGCCGACGCTGCCTGATGCGGAAGATTTGGGAGAGCGCGACCTGCCTCACTCAACCTCTCCCCCAACCCACGGAAAAGCTCCGACCCAAGGAAAAGGCCCCGCGGCCGCGGAAGGCTGGGGAATTCCGGCCGCGGCTAACCGTCCCCCTCCCCTTCCTAACGCGAACGTTGAACTGCCGCGCCCTCCCGCGGGAACGAAGCGGTACACGGTCCAGGTGGGCGCGTTTTCCCAACCGAAAGTTGCCCAGCAATGGGCTCTGGAGTGGAAAGCCAAAGGATATCAGGTCACTCTGAAGCCTGTGGCTCGGCCCGCCTTTGGAATCATCTATCAGCTCTATCTCGGTGATTTCGCGACCCCAGAGCAGGCAGAAGAGCTTGTGAACCACCTCCGGGAAAAGGAAGGAATCAAAGCCTTCGCGCTGAGTGTGAAGAACTGATCAAACGTGATGAAAGCTACAGGTTTTTCCACATATTCGGATGCGGAACGACACCTGTCTCTTCGCGAAAACACAGCGGACCCGTATCTCAACAACAAGGAAATTACGATTTAGCCAGTTCCCGCAGGGCCAACCTCACAGCGTCGGTGAGGGAAATTTCCGGGCCTGCGCCGGCCAAAGCCGCGCGCGCGACGGGCCTTGCCTGACGCTCCTTGTATCCCAGGTTAACCAAGGAAGACACAAGGTCGTCCTCAATCCGACCGGGCAGGGAAGTTGTGGGAGACGAGTCTTCGAACGGCAGTTTCTTGATCTTTTCCTTCAGCTCCACCAGAAGCCGTTCCGCAACCTTACGGCCGATACCGGGAATCGCGGTCAGCCGTCCTGCGTCACCCTGGAGAACCGCGTCACGGAACCGGCCCGGGGATATCCCGGAGACGATGTTCAGCGCGAGTCGAGGCCCGATGCCCGAGACTCCCAGGAGTATTTCGAAAACTCGCTTTTCTTCGGCTTTGGCGAACCCGAACAACTCCAGCGAGTTCTCACGCAACGCGGTATAGATGTGGAGCAGGACCTCATCGTCGCCATTTAACGCATCCAGGGTGGGCAGCGACACCCACACGTCGTATCCGACACCATGCACATCTACGATGATACGGCTCCCGTTGCGAACCAGGACTTTTCCTCGGAGAGAAGCAATCACGAGACAACCCTCCCGGGCGGAGAGATGTGGGAATGATACAGCGCCATGGCCAGGGCGTCAGCTTCATCCGTCGATTTGATCGGCGCCAGACCGAGAATCTTGCTTACCATGAAGATGATCTGCTCTTTCTCAGCTCGGCCGTAGCCCGTGATCCCCTTTTTGATCTCCATTGGGGAATACTCGAAGATCTCCATGCCGCGGCTTTCACCTAGGAGCAGAATCACGCCTCGCACTTGACTGAGCTTCATGAGACTCTGGCTGTTGGTCGCATGAAAGAGCGACTCCACCACCATGACCGAAGGTCCGTGTTCTTTGGCCACGCTGTCGAGCCGCTGATATACGTCCCAGATCCGCTTGGAATGGGACGCGCGGGCGGACGGCTTGATGACGCCGCTGGCAATATAGCGTGCTCTCGACCCGTTCTTTTCGATGATTCCGTATCCCGTGGCAGCGCTTCCGGGATCTACTCCCATGATGATCATGGCCTTAAGCAAACTCCATTGCTCATGCCTAATTTTGAGCTGTCTGCTGCCCTGACCCACCGAGCTTCGGTTAACTTCGGCCTCGCGCGGCGCCCAGGCCGGCAGCAAACGGGCTTGCTTATACTATTGATTGAGGATTCTTGCCAGGGTTTTGTCGCGCGGAATGTGCCAGGGGGTCACTCATTTTCATGGTAGTTGACACAATATAATGATCACGAAATGAGATTTCACCCTTGCGTTCCCCCGAAGGGGGGAGCGTTGAGTAGCCACGGGTGAAACCCGTGGTAATCAGCGCCAATAATCAGTTCTTTTTGGCCCTGTAGGGGCCGGCCCCTCCAGGGCAGATCCCGAAGACGTTGGCGGGGGCATTTTCCCCTGGGTTTCACCCTGGGCTATTCACAGTATTCCCCTTCGGGGAATTCTGGAGCGCAGAGCAAGTCTGCTGGAAGTGACATCCAGTTAACTTGTAAGGTTACTGCCGGCTCATCTGGGAGTGCATCCCAATTCCGACAGAATTTTCGACAATTGATATAGATGCAACCGGAGGGTTGGTAGGACCGGCAAGACGCGGGCTCTACAATCCTTCCTTGCGGTCCTGCCGATCTTCGATTTCTTGAGCCACAAGCCGTGCGACCAGAATTGCCGGGAAGAGCTGGCCGACTATGGCTTCCAACATTGCGAGAGTTCGAACCGCAGGATGCGTGGGAAGAACGTCTCCATAGCCCACACTGGTCAGAGTAATAAAGCTGAAGTATAGGAGTCTGTCCGCGAGAGCATGGACATCCGCCGGGGGAGGCGACGTGGAGAAGTTGAAGGCCCCCGGCCACAGCAGATCGGCGAGAAAGTATAAGCTTCCCCACAGAACTCCTATGAGCAGATAGGCTGCCACAGCCCCCGCGATTCGATGATAATTGATCGGGCCTTCCCGGAACACCTGCGCCAAGATCAAGACGATCAGCACGGCCGTGAAAACGGGTGTCAACACTGAATTCAACGCTTCCAGGGCGGCCGTGGGATGGGCGATCAACGCGATCCGCCCGATGAAACTAATTGCTCCCAGAACAAGGGCAAGCCATCCCCACAGAGGCGTCTCGATCACGGTCATGACGCCCGAGACCAGTATGAGGATGAAGGATATGTGGATCAAATTCCTGCCGAGCACGTCAGAGCCGGCGAGAGGATAGAAGACAAAGAGCTGCAAGAACAGAAAACCGAGCAGAGCTGTCAGGCCCGTATCGCTGGACCAGATATGCGTGAGGCCGCGGCGCATTTCGTTGAGAGCCTCCGGGAACCCCTGTTCGGCGAATCACGCGGATATCTCGATCATCTGCTCTTCGGAAATGTCGAAGTTGGCGTAGACCTTCTGGATGTCTTCGTCGTCGTCGAGCGCGTCCATCATCTTGAGCATCTGCTCGGCCTGCTTCCCGACGAGCGCCACGGTTGTTTGAGGGATCATGGTGACTTCGGCCAGCTCCGTCTTCCAGCCTTTCCCTTCTACCGCGGAGCGCACCGTTTCGAAATCCGCGGGTTCGGTTGTGACTTCGAAAGCGCCCCCTTCCGGCCGCACATCTTGCGCTCCGGCTTCCAGGGCCAGTTCCATGACCTGATCTTCCTCCAAGCCTTGCGCGCTGAGGACAATCATGCCCTTCTTGTCGAACATCCAGGATACGCAACCGCTTTCGCCCAAGCTCCCGTTGTATTTGTCGAATATGTGACGAACCTTGGCCACGGTCCGGTTCTTGTTGTCCGTGAGGACCGCGACCATAACGGCCACGCCTCCCGGGCCGTACCCTTCGTACAGGATCTCTTCGTACGCCGCGCCCTCGATCTCGCCCGTTCCTCTCTTGACGGCCCGTTCGATGTTATCCTTGGGCATATTCGCTTGTCGGGCCGCGCTTACCGCGGTCCTCAAACGCGGGTTGCCTTCCGGATCCCCTCCTCCGGTTCTGGCTGCTATGGTGATTTCCTTGATGAGCTTGGAGAAGAGCTTGCCGCGCTTGGCGTCCGCCGCGCCCTTCTTGTGCTTTATCGTGCTCCATTTATTATGACCGGACATGGCCTCCGCACCTCCGCCCGATTCGGTTTCTGAAAGAGAAAGAACGAGAAAGTCAAGACGGTTGCTACGGTAATAACCCTCTTAATATACTTTCCAATTCCTCTCAAGCTTTTGTAACGCTCTTTCCCGTAATACTCACGCCGAAGATTTCTCAACAGAACCTGTGGATAACGTGGAAAGTATCCTGTGGATAACTTCGTTAGGGTCTCAACACCTTTGGATTCCGAGCAAGGTGCTCCAAAATGGGTCAGCCGCCATACCTGTATTATTTCAATATGTTATGCCTAACCTATGGAGCCCACGCAGCGCGCGTTTGGCCGGCTCTCGTGGCAAGCGAACTTATAAACATCTGTTGATAGAATGGTTTTGACGAGTCCGCACAGCCGAGTTTGGCAGCTTCCACCGCGGACTTGCCACCATTCCCAGACCTCTGCCAGAGCGGCTCCCCAACGAGATCGCGGACCAATCCTGGATTGTGTTCTCAGCAAGCAGCGCTCCAGTGGATACTCATCCACCTTGGGACCCGGCGCCCATTTCGAGCAACGCTCGAGCCATCTTCTCTAGGTATTCATTGGCCATCCTGAGCGAATCGAGTATGTCACGAAACATGGAGGAAGCTTCTACAGGCGATTCCCCCTTTTCGAGTCTGATCCAATGTTTGATTTTGGAGTGCTCGATTAATTCCGCCAACAGCTTGTTCCGGTTTATGACCTCTTCGAGCAAACCTTCCGCCGGCTCGATGAAGGCTTCCCGCAAGCTTATCATCATACCCTTGAGCGCGCTGAACAACTCTTTCAGCTCCCCATCGGCCTTTTCGCCAAACGAGATCCGCTCAGCGGATTTGATCCGTAAGCAGTTCTCGATGCTCAGCAGCCCGTCGCCGACCCTCTTAAGGCGATAAGGAAATCGGATAAGCCCCTTCATCTCGTCCGCGCTGACGCCTGCCGACACCAGGTAGTTGGTCAGGATTCTCTCTTCCTCCAGCAGTTCCGCCGCGAGCCGGGCGCATTCGGCCAACGAGGTTGACTCACCGAATTCGAGAGCAGTTGTCAAGATATTCCCCATCTCCACCAGCTTGCTCAGCATGATGAGCAAGCCCTCGTGGAGTGCTGTGGACGCGGACACGCGCCTCTGATGAAGCCCTTTGAGGCGCAGCACCTCTTCCTTCACATCAGGACTGAACACCCGAAAAGGGTTCTTAAAGAGTCTTTTCTGAGCCATGGTGAGCTCCTCCCCACTGCGTTCTCCTATTCCGAAGGCTGGGAAGCGCGCGCTTCGCCCTCCCGTCTCTATTGATTATGCCCTGGAACGAGCTAGACGGCCACTTCAAATCCAAGATCCACTTCGCTTGCAGGGAACCCGCCGCGGATGCCCCAGTTTTCCATCGGCGGTTCGTACAGAACCACCTTGACTTCAACCCGCGGCGCCCCCAGAACCTCTAATTTTTCCACAATCAGTTGGTAGAGCTTCCTCTTCGCCTCAAGAGATCTGCCCGGAAACAGGGTGATTTCCACGAGAGCACACTTGTCACTTCCTTCCGGCCTCGTTTGGAAGTCTTCGCGGTTATGCTCGAACAGCCGAATGACTCGGTTACGGTTCGGGATCTTGAGGGCCTCAACCATGGCTGAATCAACGGCCTCCATTATGAGGTTCTTTTCGGCGCGGGACCACCCCTCGATCAGCTCTATTCTCGCGAGTGGCATGCGTGGTCTCCTTTCTCGATTTACGGTTACAACGCTTGTGCATCCGCTTTGTGTCGGAGTGGAATCAGCCCCAGCAATATATGAAAATACCAGCAGAGCTGCGGGTACAAAAGCCCGTCGAACACGAAATTATGCAGGAGGGAACCGGTGATCGGCAAAACCAGCGCGAGGGGCGGCAAAAAAGATTCGGGAATTCCGGTCTTGGCCACCTTGAAAAGCCTGGCCATCAGGGTAATAAGCCCGACAGAATAAAGGATTAGGAACGGAATCCCGAGCCCAACCATGAGCGTGAGAAAGATATTTTCCGAAGTGACGATGGTGCGCACCGACGCGGCGAATCTCTCTTTGGTGACGTACGGATATGTGATGCCGTAACCGTCGAGGTATGCTTCGCGCTGCGTCCGAAGGCCGATACCAAAGATCGGGTTTTGTTGGGCGATGCGCCAGGAAAAAAGGTAGTTCTCGGCCCGATAGTATGCGGGCTCGTGGTCTTTTCCCAGTTTCCATGCCGGCAATTTGGCGAAGAAATAGACCATGGCAATGGCTGCGATTACGAGAAGCGCCAGAAAGTGTCTCAGGCGCAGCGCTCGGAACCAGAGCCCGATCCCGGCCATAGCCACAGGAATCAACATCGCGGACCGCAAATTGCTCAAGTAAAAGACCACATATCCCGCGGCCATGACCGCGCCGCCAATGAGCTTGGCCCAATAGTCACGCCGGAGCAACAACACCAGAGGCGCAAAGGAAAGAAGTATCATCCGGTCTGCGAGCGGATGAGGATTTGTGTCCAGAAGAGCTTTCACATCTCCTGCTAGAGCGTACCCCAGCAAGCTCACGACAATAATTCCCGCGAGGATGGCCAGGCAGAACCAGGTGAAGAACTCTTGCGCCCGCCCGGTACTCAGCAAGATCCTGGCGCACCAGAAACCACCCAGTCCGGAGCTGAGCAACACAAAGCCGCGTATGGACGACGAGAAAGCTGAGGAGCTTAATAGGCCGCTCACCACAGTCAACGCGGCGAGCAGCGCACAGATGATAATCTCCAGCGGTTCCGCTCGCACTTCACGCTCTCGAGCAACCAAGATCGCCGCGATCAGCGAGAGTAGACAGAGGAGCCCCGAGAAGAGGTTGGCCCTTTCGCCGGGGAAGAGCACCCAGTACGGTTGCAGAAAGGCAAGCTGAAAGCAGGTAAAGCAGAAAATGCCCCACGAAAGCTTACTCAAATGCCCACGGGAGCCCGGACCCCGAGTCCCCGGACCGAAGCCCGTGGGTTCACCCGAGTCGCTTTGCAGGGTTGCGTCCGTTTCTCGTGCGGTCAGCGCCTTCCCCCCAAACTCTTTACAGAACTCCATCCGGTGAGCGTCAGCCGAGGATCTTGCGGTAATTGGAACCGTTTTAGCATCCTCCGGTGTGGATCCTCCGTAATCAGCTTTGGATAGCGGCCGGCGCGCTCGCTTGGTCCATCACCGCCGTCAGGAACTGTCGAGCCAGCAGTCGGTAATCATGGCGCTCCAGCACGTATCGTTTTCCCCGTAATCCCAGATCGGATCGTTCCGCAGGCGTCATGCGGTTCAGGTCAGCCACTGCCTCGGCCAGCGCATCGGGATCCTCCGGGGGCACAGAGATGCCGCCGCCGCTTTCCAAAACCAGATTGTTGGAACAATCGATCGCGTGCAGGACGGGTTTTGCCGCCATCATATAGTCCAGGAGCTTATTAGGGCTCACACCAAAATGGAACAAGGGCTGGCGCTTCAGTCCGATATACAGGCAGTCCATGGCGTCCAGGAGCCTTGGCATAGATGCTTTGGGCGCCGGAAGCAGGAAAAAGACATTTTCAAGCTTTCTTTCCGCAACGGCCATTTGCAGCTTTTTTCTCTTGGGCCCCAAACCAACTATTACAAACGCGATCTTCTCGTCCCTCAGGCGCGCCGCGGCCTCAATCAAGGTCGGAAGATCAGTGGCTTCGCCATAGGCGCCGGTGAAACCCACGATCATATGGCCTGTGCTTCTCAGATCACCAATAAGCCGTTTGTGCTCCGGCGGCATGTCCTCGGTGTCCGCTTCCCACTCCATCGGATCGATGCCGTTGGGAATATATACAAACTTGCCCCTATCCATACCCCGAGAGACCATGTACGTGTGGGCTTGCGGGAGCACGGAAATCACCTTGTCCGATTTGCGATACGCGAAGTCTTCCGCCACCTGTAAGCCGAGAATGAACGGATGCCACTGAGACATGCCACCCAGAAGCTTGGGCGAGAGCGGCCAGAGGTCACGCACCTCGAAGACCAGCCGAGCGCCATACTTCCTGGCGATGCGGAAAGCCGGAAATATATCGAGCGGATATGTAGACGAAGAGATCACTATGTCCGGCTCGGTCCCCGCGGAGAGCAACTTCCCGGAAAGGAAGAGCCTCCACGTGAACGCAATCATGTTGACGACCCTTTTCATGTCATTGGCATGGTAATGGGGCGTCTTCAACCATACGTAGCGAATGCCGTCGATCTCCTCCTCGGTGATCGACCCGGAAACAGTGGGTGATTGAGTGCGAATATGCGTGTACGAAGCGGCGGCGATGGTAACGCGATGCCCCTGTTTGACCCACTCCCGGCCAAGGTAAAACGGCCGGTAAACCATTCCGTGGATTCGTGACCCGGCATAATGGTTGATGAGGAGTATGTTCATCCGATTTGTACGGTGAATCCGACGCCTTACCGGCGGTAGAAGGCATCTATGGCAGAGACAACATAGCTCTTCTGGGCCTCGGTCAGCTCGGGATATATGGGAAGAGCCAAGACTTCATTGCTGGCCTTTTCGCTCACGGGGAAGTCTCCCTGCCGGAATTGTCCCTGGTCAAGACACTCTTGCACGTGCATTGCTTTCGGGTAATATATTTCCGTGCCTATACCCTTTTCTTTCAAGAACGCCTGTAAGCCGTCTCGGTTCTGCGCCCGAATCACATACTGATTAAAGATGTGACGCTCTCGAATCACCGGTGGAGGTAGAACCGTCTTCCTCAAAATCTTGGAAGCCCTCAAACGACTGGTGTAAAACTCTGCGTTTGCTCGCCTCTTGCCGCTCCAGTCGTCCAAGCGCTTGAGTTTCACCCGAAGCACTGCGGCTTGCAAGGTATCGAGGCGGAAATTCCCTCCCAAGACCTTGTGATGATACTTGGGCTGCGCTCCCTGGTTCCTGAGCACCTGAAGGCGCTCGGCCAGCGCGGGATCATTGGTCGTTACCATGCCCGCGTCTCCAAAGGCGCCCAAGTTCTTGGACGGAAAGAACGAGAAACAGCCCACTGTTCCCATGCTTCCCGCGCGGCGGCCTTTGTATTCCGAACCGATAGCCTGGGCCGCGTCTTCGATGATCGGGATCCCCTTTTCCGCGGCGAGCGCCAGCAACGGGTCCATGTCCGCACACTGGCCGAAGAGATGCACAGGCATGATGGCACGCGTTTTCCGCGTGATGCGCTTTGCCACGCGGCTGGGGTCGATATTGAACGTGTCAGGCTCGATGTCCGCGAACACCACCTTGGCGCCGACCCTCAGTATGGAGCCCACCGTCGCGAAAAATGTGAACGGACTGGTAACGACCTCATCACCAGGTCCGATGCCCAGCGCCATCAGAGAAATGAGCAGCGCATCCGTGCCGGAGGAAACCCCCGCAGCGTACCCACAATTGCAGTAACGGGCCACATCATCTTCGAGGGCCTTGACCGCAGGCCCCATGATAAAGTACTGGCTGTCCACCACCTCTTGGATCGCTTGATCCACCTCGTGCTTAATCGAACGGTACTGCGCCTTCAGATCCAACAGCGGCACACTCGTCACGGGCGCTTGCTCGTCCAACCGAGCAATCCCTCCGGAAGCGAGTCTTTCATAACGCTCCGAGCACGCGGCGCATGACAAGGCCGCCCCGGGCGAATCCTCGCCGTGCAGGCGGTTGCCGCACCGGCACATCCAGCCGATTCTCCGGGCAGGATTACCCACCATCAACGCGTGGTCTTCCACGGAACCCGTGACCACTGCCCCAGCTCCAATGAACGCGTATTGTCCTATGGTATTTCCGCAGATCAGCGTAGCGTTGGCTCCTATGGTCGCGCCTCGCTTCACGAGGGTGGGGCGGATCTCCTTCATCCGGGGAATTTCGGACCGTGGGTTGTACACGTTGGTAAAGACCATCGACGGTCCGCAGAAGACGAAGTCCTCCAACGTGACTCCTTCGTAGATCGACACGTTGTTCTGTATCTTGCAGCCGGCGCCGATTCGCACCCCCCGCCCGACCACGACGTTTTGGCCGATATTGCAATTCTCGCCGATCCGCGCGTCCTTCATCACATGGGAAAAATGCCAGATCTTTGTTCCTTTGCCGATGTGGCACGGTTCATCCGCCACCGCTGTCTCGTGAACAAAATAGTCCTTCAATGGTTCTGAAGCGGCTGCAACGGAGGGTCGGAGCGTCACCGAGCCTTGTTTCATAGATTCGTAACAACGCTCCAGGACTCGCAGCGTCCTGAGCCCTTCTTCTCCGTCGGAACGAGGCCGCGACCGGGTCTTGATGCACTCCAAGAAGTGGGCGCACTCCAATCTGAGGGGTTCGGCCTCCACATAATCCACCCGCTCCTCCGGTCCTTTCACCGGCACCGGACGGCGCCCTCTCCATTGGAAGTTGTGATGGAAGAGCTTGAGTTTGTGGTCCGCGCTCGAATCCTCAAAAACCGCCATCTTCTCATCGCCGATCACCACCAGGCGATGCTCCTTGAACGGATTCATCCACGAAACGTAGATGTGGGCGCCCACACCGTCCGAGAAGTCAAGTATGCTGATGGTCACATCCTCGATGTCTCTCTGGAGGTGGCAGTACCCGGACGCTCGCACCTCTGTGGGAGAGTCTCCCAATAGGTACAGAATCATGGAGATATCGTGCGGCGCGAAACTCCAGAGGATGTTTTCTTCGCTCCGAACCTTACCCATGCTGAGTCGATTCGACTGAATGTAGTGTATCCTGCCGAGATCGCCGTTGTGGATCAGCTCTTTGAGCCTTAACACAGCAGGATGATACAAGAGGATATGGCCAACCATAAGAATAGTGTTGTGTTTACCCGCTAACTCCACCAGCCTTTCGCCATCCCTGGAATTCAAGGCCAGGGGTTTTTCCACCAGCACGTCTTTTCCCGCGGTAATGGCGCCTGCCGCGAGCTCGAAATGGGTCGCGGCCGGCGAAGCTATGACCACGCCTTGGATTGCCCGATTCTCCAGAATCTCTTGGTAGGATTCGGTTCGGCCTACATCCGGATACTGCGAGCCAATGAGCTGCAAGGTTTGAGGATCCGCGTCGCACACGTGTCTGAGCGCGCCCAATGCATGAAAATTGCGCACGTGGTTTTGTCCCCAGTAGCCGGCACCTACCACCGCCACGTTCGGGAAGTCACTCGCCGGGCTGCTTTTTGTTCGCCGTTTCAATGTTGCTCCACTCGGTAATAGGTATAAAAAGAGGCGCGAAACCGTACCTCCTGGGCCTCGCGCGGACGACCACGGTTTCGGTTCAGGAGAACCGCTCCAATCTTACAAAAACGGGATGTTCCGTCAAGCGGGAAGATCTTCAGGGCTTTCAAAAAGGATTGTTTTGGCTGTCAGAGAAGTGCTATGGTCATTTCTCAATCCCGATTGGCCCCCGGCGCCGGCGGACCAAGGGGGCCGAGAAGGGCCGGCAATGAAAACGACGACTCGGGTCAGACTTCAGCGCAAGATCGAAAAACTCAAGAGCCAAGTGCTGGACCTGGCGACCCAGGTTGAAGAGGCCGTGCAGCTCGCGCTCGAGGCTGTTCGGCTTCGAGACGCGGACCTGGCGGCAAAGGTTATTGACGGCGACCTGGACATCGATCGGATGGAAGTCGATCTGGAGGAGGAATGCCTCGAGATTCTTGCCTTGCATCAGCCTGTGGCGAACGATCTTCGATTTCTCATAGCAATGCTCAAGATAAACACATTCCTGGAACGGATCGGAGACCTGGCTGTGAACATTGCAGAGACAGCCATATTTCTCGCGTCCGCGGAGCGGATCGAGGTTGCCGAGGAATACTTCATCATGGCCGAGCGCGTCCAGAAAATGCTCGATAAGGCCCTGGGATCATTTATCAACATGTCCGCGGACAGCGCCTTCGCGGTGCTCGCGGACGATGACGAAGTGGACATGATGAAGCACAAGCTGCACAGCGATTTCGAGAAGCATATCAAGGAGGACTCCGCTCATCACGCCGCGCTGATCCAGATGTTCCTCGTGTCTCGAAATCTGGAGCGAATGGCGGACCAAGCCACCAACATCGCCGAGGAAGTCATATATATGATCACCGGCGAGATCGTGCGGCACGGACGCGGTGAGAGGAAGACATGAGTTTGAACCGCCGCATAGCTGTTTCGCTCGGCTGCGCATGCGCCGGAGAGCGAGGCTGAAGCCCAAGATACATGGGGACCTTATGGACTCCAACCCAAGTCAGGAGCAATTTTCGGGCTGATACCGGGCCAAGCGCGGGCCTCATCAGGGCTGTCAATTCATCCTGCCCCTAAGCGCGCGTAATCAGGGAAACGTAGTACACTATCCTCATGAACACAGCCATGTTTTTCAAGGGCCTTCTTATCGGACTGATCATGTGCGCGCCTGTGGGGCCGATCGGTATGATCTGCGCGCAACGCACCCTGGCGTACGGAGCGGCTGTGGGCATTGCTTCAGTCCTGGGCGCGGCCACGGTGGACGGAGTGTACGCGGCTGTGGCCGGGTTCGGTGTCAAGATCATATCCGACTTCGTCGTATCCGAAGAAACGTGGCTGACGATCATCGGTGGCGTCATCCTCATTGCCCTCGGGCTTCGGACGGGTTTCAAACAGAGCGTCACGCCGGAGGAGCGACCCCAAGGAAAGAGCCTAGCGCGAGCATACGTCACCGCCTTTCTTTTCATGCTCACCAACCCGGTCCCTATGTTGATGTTTGCCGCGGTCTTTGCGGCTATAGGGCTGGATGGCGGGCAAGGGGCTTACGTGGCCACCGTTACCTTCGTTCTGGGGGTCTTTGCCGGGTCCTCACTCTGGGCCCCGCTCTTCGTAATGACTCTGAGCATCTTCCATCCGCAGTTGAGCCCCGGACAGTTGAACATCGTCAACAAGATCGCGGGCGCCGTGATAGCCGGCTTCGGCCTGATTGTGCTCGTCGTTACTGTCCTCTGAGAAGTGACCTACCTGCCGACCTCTCCGGTTGCTTTCAACGCGCATCGACCTGCATTGCCTGATCTAGGGCTGTTCCACGGAGAAGGAGGGGACGACCGCCCCAGAAGAGTAGAGCCAGACCAAAGACCAAAGAAGTCAGGGAAGCTAAGAGGATCCCCAGCTTGGCGGAATAGAGAAAACCCGTTCCCGCGAATGCCAAGTCGGCGATAAAGATAGACATGGTAAAGCCGATTCCGCAAAGAGCCGAGCACCCGTACAATTGAAGCCACGAAGCTCCCGTGGGGAGCAACGCAATGCCTGATCGAGCTGCGAGCCATGAGGCGCAAAAGATACCGACCTGCTTCCCAAATACGAGGCCCAGGAAGATCCCCAAAGGCACTGATGAAGTGAAGACTCCTTCGACAGCATGAAGGTCCACGTGAACACCCGCGTTTGCGAGAGCGAATAACGGGACAACGCCGAAAACGACCCACGGACTAAGAAGGCGTTCGATTCTCAGAAGCGGCGGCTCCACTGCCTGGCACATGCTCTCTATCCTCCTGACCGCTTCCTGGTGATCCCGGTTGGTATGGACGCTGTAACCGCATTCGCCCGCGCACTCGAATCTGTCCAGAAGAACCCGAGCCGAGCGCAAGAATTCATCAGTGTTGCACTTGGACCTGGCAGGAATAGTCAGCGCCACGAGAATCCCTGCGACCGTCGAATGGACGCCGGAAAGATACACTTCGAGCCAGACGAGACAGCCCAACACCACGTATAGGAAGCGGTAACGATAACCTAGTAGGTTAATTGCAACTAAAGCAAAAAGCAGGCCCCCCGCAACTTGGAGATCGAACACGGAAATCTGCGACGTATAGAACACTGCTATGACCAAAACTGCGCCGAGATCGTCAGCGATCGCGAGAGCCGAAACGAATACGAGCAAGGATCGAGGCACGCGACCTTTCAAAAGCGTGAGAACGCCGATGGCGAATGCAATGTCGGTTGCCATAGGAATGGCCCACCCACGGGCTGGGATTCCAACGGGGTTCAGCAGGTAGTAAAACGCCGCGGGTGCCAGCATTCCTCCAACGGCTGCCGCGGCCGGCAGAGCCGCTTGCTTGAACGAAGCCAGTTCGCCTATCAGAACTTCTCTCTTGATCTCCAGCCCCACGACGAAGAAAAAAAGCGTCATGAGGCCCTCGTTGATCCAGAAATGCAGAGGCTTGTCGAGGGCGTGTCCATATGCCGCGATAGAGAAATGAGTGTGTAGGAGGCGCTCGTAAAGCGTCCCAAAAGATGAATTGGCCCAGTAAAGCGCCAGCGCGGTCATTACCAAAATGACCAGGCCCCCCGAAAACTGCAGCGAAACAAACGTCCGGACCGGTCTGAGGAGCAGTTCTCCAAACGATTCGCCGGCCTGAAATAGCCGGGGAAAGGAAGACGGCGGTTGCTTCATTCCCCACGACCTCCCACGGTCCAATTCACCCCACTTGCACAGACCTGTGCCCTCGGCCCTGAACCGGACTTAAGTTCCGGAAGTGGCTGGCTACGTTGACGCACAGACAAACAAGAATCGGCCCCGCGGGCGGTCACCGACGCACCCGCTCAAGCAGCCGCTCCCGCTCTAGGGGATCTTGCTCGTCAAAGATCAGCGCTGCCACCTCGTTGAAGACGTCTGACAACTTGATTGTCCCTTCGACCTTGCGGTCTTTCATAACCGGGACGAATGATACCCCATGATTCATCATCATCTCGAGCGCTTCAAGAATCGAATCATCAGGCATCCACCTCTATTCACAGTGGATTCCTGCATAGCAATGGAAACTTCGCCTTCGTTAAGAACATACTAATCTTATTGGCCGACGTCTATGATGCGAAAAGGACTCAAGTGTTACCGGAGCGCCGAGATTCGACCATGCTGTGTTGACAGGGGCTGATTGAAATGAGAACCCGCTTAACGAAGAAAGGCGAGCCGGCCGCGAAAAAAAAGGCCGTCCGTTTTGCCTACGGACGGCCTTTTGTCAACGCTTACCGGTTTTGTTCAACCTGACCGCAAGCCCTCACAGACGGCCAGAGTCGCTCCTATCATGAAATCCTGGCATTAAGCGTATTGCCTGGTCGCGCAAAACTTATCCCATGGATTCTTCCTGATCCCACGAACGTCTTCTGTTGTCTCGGCGTGCGCCCTGTTTTTTCGGTCGAGCCTCATTCACCTTGAGGCTTCGGCCCTGAAAATCCTTGGAATCCAATTCCTCGATGGCTTTCATCCCTTCCTCCCTGCTTGCCATCTCCACGAAACCGAATCCCCGAGAACGACCGGTGAAATGGTCTGAGATGATTTTCGCGGACTCCACTTTGCCGTAGCTCTCGAAAAGCTCTCTGAGTTGGTCCTCGGTCGCATTAAAAGTTAGGTTGCCGACATAGATGTTGATCTCGCTCATTCCTCAACTCCTTCTCGAGAAAAAGCACACCAATCCCGATAGGACGGCGTGCGTTGCCGGGCCAATCATCACCCCCGGGAATGTGTCGAACGGGATATTCGGGATCAGGATCATCGCCGCGGGCGCCCATCACTTAAACGCTTCCATCTTGCATCACGCCCGTGGTCCAAATCGGCGGGCAAGGCCAATACAAGGACGGAATCTGCCTCTCGTGTACCGGATAATGCCGGTCATGTCAAGGACTTTCGATGGCGGAGCGACCGCAATGGCGCCAATCGTCATGAAGCCAGGGATTGGTACAAGGCGCGTATCTCATCAATTCCCTTGGAGTATTCAAACTTCTCCAGAAACACTCCTCTCCCTGCGGCTCCTACGCGGGCTCTGAGTGAATCGTCTCTCCTCAGTTCAAGCACGGCCTGTGCAATCCGGACTGGTTGGCCCGGCGTTACCAGTATCCCCGAGACGTGATCCTCGATCATTTCCGGGATGGCGCCCACCGGCGTCGAAACCACGGGAACTCCGGATCGAAGAGCCTCGATGATGGAAATCGGCATTCCTTCAATGTGCGATGGCAGGAGGAATAGCTCTGCAAGTCCGAGCAGCGCCGGCACAGTGGATCGTTCAATTTCACCCAGCGCCGTCACCCACCTCTCCAGCCTCTCAGTCCGCACAATCCCCAGGATTTGCTCCATCTCTCCGGGATCTTCTTCTCCTCCGGCCAGCACGAATCGGATGGATTGGTCCTCCGCCGCTACCAATGGAACAGCCTTGAGGATGTCGAACACTCCTTTGCGCCAACCCACCGAACCCACGAAGAGGACAATGAAATCCGAGTCCCTCAGTCCCAGTTCTTCCCGGGTCTGTAGGATCAGAGAACGTTCCGGCTGCGGCTCATCATGGACAAAGTTGCGCGCCACTGCGATGGGCTGCTTCAATCCGATCGCGCGCAGCTTGTCCGCCCACAATGAGTAGAGAACCACAATGCAATGGGGTAACGCGAGGCCCCAGCGTATGAGGCGCCTGCGAGTCGGCGGGGCGCTCGTGTAGAAATAGTCCCAGTCAGTGCCGTGGAGGTGAAAGAGGACTTTGGCGGATGTGAGTCTCGCCAACAACGCATAAACCGCGTTTCCGAGGAAACCCGATCCTGAACTCTGGATGTGCGCCACATCATACCTGCGCGCGATCAGCCGTCCCAAGAACGCGACGAGCCACCAGATCCTGAACAAGCTGCGGGTGAGGGTCGTGCGAGCCCATTGGGGATAGGGAACGGGCCCGCTCAGGACCTCGATCTCGTAATCTCTCGAAAGGTCCGAAGAGAGTATGTCCTCCATCACGGAGGCAATTCCGCCAAACGGCGGCGGCACAGGCCCGACAAGGAGAATTCGTTTCATGGGCGTCCACGGAGCGAGTGCGCGTCTCTGAAGTCGGCCGTTGGTCACGAGCCATACCATTGACCAACGCCGGCGATCAAAGATCTTGGGAGGGTCTATACACTAAGTAGCGCGAATCATAAATACGGCGCTATAGTGAACGGCATTGGGATTCGCGCGAAAGGTCACCCTCCCCCTTCCCCCTCCCATCAAGGGAGGGGTCATAAAACCCTCTTCCCGCGTCCCGCGGGACGGGAGAGGGAAGGCAGAGGGGGATTCCAGGTTTATCCAAAGGCGAAGATCTCAACGCAGCCTTCTATCGAAGTGTGACGTGCGTCATCGGGAATGGGCACGGATCGTGTGACTGATTTGGGTGGGACAGGCGTCTCGCCTGCCGTCCCGGTCCTCAAGGCATGACAGGCGAGACGCCTGTCCCACCGGGGCCACTTGCGCTCACCAAGCCTGCTCGCGTGCGTATTAAGAAGAACAAACCGGCGCGAAACTTATAGCTTTTCAAGCCGTTTCTATCGGCCTCCGCAGTCCAGGCCGAACCTGCGAACGATACCCGCGTCTCCCGCTATGCCTTTCGCGTCGTCTCGATTGGCGTACATCCCCACGAAGTAACGCATCCCGTTTTCCCCCCGCCTGTGAGCCGCATACATTGCCACCGGCGATCCATCGCGGCCGTCTACTTCATGGTGTTCGATTCGACCCCTGAAATTGTGCTTCTTGAGATAATCAATCGCCAGTTCTTCACTGCTGAAGACGGCAATCGCATCCTTTACTCCGCTTCGGCTCTTTGTCACCACATAGACGAACATCTGAACACCTCCATATCGTCCTACCAGGACAGATGCAAAAGCGGTCAGAGCGTCGCGGGGCAGAGACCATTTTTCCCGAAGGTAAGCGCGAAATTCGGGTTGAAAAAGAACAGCGCGCCTGCCGGTTTGCTCTCGATTCGCCCATGCCGGTGTGGTAAGAGAGGGATCATGAAAGCGTGCTCCCAACCCCGTAGTTCTGAAGAAATTTCAAACATAATGCGCCGCGTTCGCTCTCGAAATACTACGCCGGAGTTGGCCTTCCGTCAGGCGCTCTGGGCCAAGGGTTTGCGATACAAGCTCCATCATGGCGAACTCCCCGGAAAACCGGACATTGTCTTTCCGGCGAAGCGCCTAGCGGTCTTTGTGGATGGTGACTATTGGCATGGGGGTCAGAGCGTTCGACGTAACTTGGCCTCGCTTGAAGAGCAGTTTTCAAAATCTCAATCCATAAGCTACTGGCTGGAAAAGATACGCGGGAACATGAATCGAGACTGCGTGTCCACCGCTAGGCTGCTTGCAAGCGGGTGGCGAGTTCTGCGGTTCTGGGCGAGTGAAATCGAAAAGAACCTGGATCGTTGCGTGGAGATGACCCTGGCTGCGGCCCGCAACGAGATTCCGCCGACTCCGCTGGCTCATCTTCCATACAAGACCTTCGCGGAGTTCTTCGCCGGGATCGGCCTGGTCCGTATGGCATTGGAGCGTCAGGGTTGGACCGTGGCGTACGCCAATGACGTGGACCCCAAGAAGAAGGAAATGTACGACACCCACTTTCAAGAAGAGAGTCTCTTCCATTTGGGAGACATCCACCACATCCGTTCCGATGAGATCCCGTGCGTGACTCTCGCCACGGCTTCGTTTCCGTGTAACGATCTTTCGGTGGCAGGCGCCAGACGCGGGCTGAAAGGCAAACAATCCTCGGCCTTCTGGGGCCTGGTGAGCGCTATTGAGGGTATGGGAGGCCGGCGGCCGCCACTCATACTATTGGAGAATGTCACGGGATTCCTTACATCACACAAGGGGCGTGACTTATCCGAAGCCATGCTGGCGCTCAACAGGCTCGGTTACAGCATTGACGCGTTTGTTCTGGACGCGGCGCAATTCGTGCCACAAAGCCGGGAACGGCTTTTCGTCGTCGCGGTGTTGAACGACGGGTATCAAGCGCCCGGCATGCTTGACGCCATGAGCCTTCAGGAGGATCAACTCAGGCCGCGAAGGCTCGTCGATTTCATCAAGAAACATCCTGAAATACGCTGGAAGATCCGCAAGCTGCCCAAGCCTCCCCAGAAAAGGGCTAGCCTGCCGGACGTGTTGCAAGATCTACCTGACGAGTCTTCGGCGTGGTGGAGCCGCGAACGCGCGGAATATCTCCTCAACCAGATGAGTCCGCGCCATCGGGAAGTCGCGGAACTCATGATCGCGGGCGCCGCCTGGTCTTACGGAACAGTGTTCAGGCGCATCC
>VGSG01000022.1 GCA_016875095.1 Deltaproteobacteria bacterium | reverse complement strand
TCGTGCGCTTGACGTGGGAAGAAGTTGACCTGAAAGCAGGGTTTATTCGCCTCAGAAGCACTCGGACGAAGAACAAGACCGCACGCTCGATCCCGATTCATCCACGAGTAAGGGAGATACTCCAAGGGCTCCCCCGCGGATTGCACACGGATCGGGTCTTCTTGCACGGGGGCAAGCCGGTTAAGGAATTCAAGAATGCATTTACCGCCGCCTGTGTAAGGGCTGGACTAAAGGATTTCACATTTCACGATTTGAGACACTGCGCAGTTAATAACCTACGCCTCGCGGGGAATGACTTCTTCCGCATTATGGCCATTAGCGGACACAAGACGATGAGCGTCTTCAAGCGGTACAACGCTGTGACCGAAAAGGAACTCCGAGAAGTGAAATGGCCGGAGAAGACGCGGACCATAGACACCAATATGGACACCACGGCTAAGGCGGAATGAAAAAGGGAATCCGGTGTGTCCGAATTCCCTTATCATGTCATGGTGCTCGGAGCGAGAGTCGAACTCGCACACCCTTGCGGGCGGTGGATTTTGAGTCCACTGCGTCTACCGATTCCGCCATCCGAGCACGCGCGGCTCACATCGGTCGAAACACACAACCATCATACGCAGACCCACACGATTAATCAATCCGAAAAAAGCCCCGCCGAGAAGGCCAAGACGCACCGGGCGCTTTACGATCGCAGCCTGCGGAGAGATTATGGCATTGAGGTTGACAATGTCGTGGCCTCAGCCTAACATTCGCCTCGTTTGCATGAAGAGCCACCTCACAATCCGGGCATAACCTCTTAATCCTGAAAGGAATCATGATGCGTGAAGGGAAATACCTCATCGATGAATTCAGCAAAGCGGAAAGCTGGCGTGTCTTTCGAATCATTTCCGAACTGGTGGACGGATTCGAGACTTTGGCCGAGATAGGCCCCGCGGTTTCCGTCTTCGGTTCATCTCGGGTGAAAGAGAAAGAACCTGTCTACCGACTTGCCCACAAGCTCGGCAAATTGTTGGCTAAGAACGAGTTCGCAGTGATTACCGGCGGCGGTCCCGGGGTCATGGAGGCGGCGAATCGAGGCGCCGCGGAGGCAGGTGGCAAGTCAATCGGCCTGTGCATTCAACTGCCTCAGGAGCAGCGAGCAAACCAGTACGCAAATATTCGCCTTGATTTCAGATACTTCTTTATCCGCAAGGTGATGTTCGTGAAGTACGCCGTGGCATACGTGATCCTGCCGGGCGGCTTCGGCACTCTGGACGAGCTGTTCGAGGCGCTCACTCTCATTCAGACCATGCGCATAAAACCGTTTCCCGTGATAATGGTCGGTAAGGACTATTGGGAAGACCTCATCTTCTGGATCAGGCGGGAAATGCTTAAGAAATGCAAGATGATCGACCCCGCGCACTTGGACCTCTTTCAGCTCGTTGATACCCCGGAACAGGCAGTCACGGCCATTAAGAAGGTCCTCATCCTCTAAGAGCCGCTTCCTGGATAGTCCGCCCCTGAAGGGCCGTTCCGGAAAACCTTTGGAACAGTTCAGGTGAAATTCGGTTATCGGGTCAGAGAATATGGCCTCACGGCGTCCCGCGGGGCTGAAGGCGCCTTTGCCGCGCTGGTTTTCGCCGGCGGGATCATCGGCGCATACCCCGGGGGCGGCGGAACCGGCGCGCACGACCAGACAAGCGGTCTGGGAGGCTCAATGATAGGCGCTACCAGGGGAGGGGGAGGAGGGTAGAGAGGACTCTTTGCGCAACAAGCGCTCCTAGGTGCCACGGGCGGCCTACACACGGGCACGGTGGAATGTGGGTAGCACTCTACCGCGCATGGCTGCGCGGCGATCAGGCCCGGCGCCGAAGCAGCGATGACGACAATCAGAGGAACGAGCAAATATTTTAGATCCATACCCGTGCACTCCTCAATAAGAAGGAACTTCAAGAGAACCGTATAGCGATTTAATTCTGTTCGATTTTATCATGCTTTTCTCTAAAAGTCCATGATATTCATGAGCTATGCCGGCTTCCGTGGAGTATGCTCACTTCCTCCGGAGGGCCTCGCCTGATGGTCATAACAGCCACCCCGCTGAAAACGCATGGCTCCTCTTGCATTTGTCGCGTATTGACTTAAACTGGACATGGGATTTCTTCCGCACATGCCTGCCGGGTAATCATGACGAAACCGGACGTTGACATCATTGTGGTCGGCGCAGGTCACGCCGGGTGCGAAGCGGCTTTGGCGCCCGCGAGGATGGATCTCAGGGTGTGGATGTACACCCTGAACGTGGACACCATCGGACTCATGCCGTGCAACCCGTCCATCGGAGGGCTGGGAAAAGGGCATTTGGTAAAAGAGGTTGACGCTCTTGGCGGGCAGATGGGTCTCGCGGCGGACGCCTCCTGCATCCAGTACAAGACGCTCGGCACAAGGAAAGGCCCTGCTGTGCAAGGATCCCGAATGCAGTGCGACCGCGGCGACTATGCCCTGGCGATGAAGTACGCGGTCGAACAGGAACCGAACCTCGTGGTTCGCCAGGAGATGGTTGACGCTCTTTTACTGCGAGGCAATCGCTGTGTGGGCGTGAAAGAGCGATCCGGGCACGAAGTGACTGCCGCCGCAGTGATTCTTGCCACCGGGACCTTTCTGGACGGCATGATCCATGTGGGAGGACGCTCGTTCCCCGCGGGGCGAGCCGGCGAATTCCCCGCCAGGGATTTGGCTGCTCAGTTGAAGGCGATGGAACTCCCCTGGGGTCGGTTCAAGACCGGAACGCCCCCGAGGCTCAAGGGTTCAACCGTTGACTACTCGATCATGGAGGAGGACGCGGGAGACGCAGTCGCGCGCCCGTTCTCGCTGCGGACACAGAGCATCGATCGCCCTACGAAGTCCTGTTTCAAGACCCACACATCGAGCCGCACCCACGAAATCGTGCGAAACAATCTCGATAAATCACCGCTGTACTCGGGAATCATTAAGGGAACTCCTGCGCGATACTGCCCTTCTCTGGAAGACAAGGTGGCCCGATTCTCCGATCGGGAGCGCCACCCGGTGGTAGTGGAGCCAGAAGGGTTGCTCACGTCTGAAGTTTACGTCAAGGGCCTGGGGAATTCACTTCCTGCGGATCTGCAGATGGAGCTGGTTCGATCGGTTCCCGGGTTGGAGCAGGCTGAGATCGTAAGGCCCGCATACGCGATCGAGTATGACTACGTCAACCCCACCTGTTTGAAGCTCACGCTTGAAACCAAGCGGTACCAAGGCCTGTATTTCGCGGGGCAGATAAATGGCACATCGGGTTACGAAGAGGCCGCGGCGCAAGGCTTATGGGCCGGGATCAACGCCGCGTTGGCCGTGCTGGGGCGCGAGCCGTTCATCCTGGATAGGTCCGAAGCGTACATGGGCGTGATGGTGGATGATCTGGTCACACTCGGAGTTACGGAGCCGTATCGGATGTTCACATCCCGGGCTGAGTACCGGCTGCTCCTGCGAGAGGACAACGCCGGCGAGCGGCTTCTGCACAAAGGGAAGGCGCTAGGGCTTGTTTCCGAAACGCAGGCTGCAAGGCTGGATACTCGGATGAACCAGGTTCAGCGCTATCTTAAGGTTCTGGAGGCCGTCGTGGTGAAGCCGTCCCCTGAACTGAACGAACTTCTCCGCAATAGGGGAGGCTCCGAGCTTCAGGACGCGGTAAGCGCTGCCAAATTACTGCGAAGACCCGAAGTTCAGGTCGCGGATCTTATGCATCCGGGCCTAGTCCCGGTGGACATCCCCCAGGACGTGGCTCGACGACTGGAAATTGAGCTGAAATACGAAGGATACATCGAGCGACAACGTCGCGAGGCTGGCCAGTTCAAGAGAATGGAAAAAGCTATTCTACCGGAAGATCTCGACTACGACGCGGTCTCCGGGCTTTCCAGAGAGCTGCGGGAAAAACTGAAGGCTATCCGACCGGCCAACTTGGGTCAGGCATCCCGCATCCCCGGAATTACCCCTGCCGCCATTGCGGCGCTCATGGTCAAGCTCCGCCGCCGCGGCTGATACGAACTCCCCATCAATAGATCGCCTGCCGGCATTTCATGCTAAAGAAGCGGCAAAGATTGATTCCGATCTGCGGATAAACCCTCATAATCTCGATGAATTGATGGTGGGGCAACAAGAAAGCTTCAGTCTCTTCCGCCGCGATACATGTGGCATTGGGAGGCATGCGGGTGAACATGCTCAGTTCGCCGAGAAAGGAGCCCGCGCCGATCACGGCTCGTTCCTTTTCATCGGGTGTGCCCCAGCCGTTCACGATTCTGACCGACCCGGACATCACGAGATATATGGTGGAGTTCTCTTCGCCTTCCACAATCATCAGGTCTCCGGCGTTGAAGCGTTCCACTTTCAAGACGGTGGCGATGGCGTGGAGTTCCCGGATCCCCATGTCCTCGAAAAGAGTAAAGTTCCTCAATTTGTTGATCATTTCTATGATCTCGGGCATCTGGGCCACCTCGTTTCTCGTTCTCGCAAGGGCGTACCTGGCTAACTCCTGGACCCCGCGATCTTCGTCCGTTAAGCGTTGCTCGATCACAGGGATGAAGCTCTCGTAAGGCATATGTTCCGCAATGACGAAAAGCGCCATAATCCGGGTGACCGGATCGTCGGATTCAGCGAGAAAGGTCAGGAGCCTCTCCGGATTGTCCTTCCGAATCAGCGGAAGATGCTGGCGGCCTTTCTCGATCTTCTCATCCAGGGGCACGTCTTCTATCAACGGGATCAGATACGGCGTGATCTCTTTCTCTATGGAGTTCTCCACGAGTTCAACCGCAATGGACGCTGTCTCGGATTTGAGCGCGTTGTAAATGAGCCGCATGTCCGCATGGTACACCCAGAGCGCATAGAAGATCAGCCTGAGTATCTCGTCATTCGTCTCCCGAAGGTGCTCCTTGAGCATCGTGATGCTCACGCCGTCACTCTCCGACTGCATGCGCCTGAGCACCACCAGATTCGAGTACGCGTCGTTAAGCTCTTTTGCCAGGAATGGAACCACTTCAAAGCCCTTGAGCCCCGAGAGGCGAATGACTTCGAGAATTCCCTGTTTGATTCTTGGCGTGGAATCGATCAGCGACACTTCGAGATAGGGGAGGATCTTGTCCCGGTAGGCAATCAAAGCCTCAATTGCGGCGTTGCGAATATGGATGTCCGTGTCGTCCAGGAATTGAACAAGTTTTCTCACCGCCCGGACATCTTGGGTCATCGCGAACGATGCGGCAGCTTCCGCTCGCGTGTTCGGGTTGGGATCGTCCATCATCTTGAGCGCCACTTCCGGCTCAATGGCAGGCGCCTTGCCTGTGCCGACAGCAGCGGCTTCTTCCGTCCTGTCTTCCACAGGCACGGGGCCAAGTTCCATAGCCGCGCCGCCGCTGTCGAAGGCGCGCACGGATTCGACCTGATCGAAATCGATCTCCTTCTCCGCGATCACCTGTTTCAGGATTCTCTTATAATGCCTGCGAAAGATGAGGGTCTCCACCACCCACCAGATCGACAACACAAAAGCGAGATAGGAGAAGGAACGCGCGTCCACGACCGGCTTGAGTATGATCATGGACATGGAGCCGGCCAGCATGCCCACCTTCAGGACTGTTCCGCGAATGAATGTGCGGCTCCATGCAATAAGTTCTTTCGGCAGCACATTGTATAATATCTTATTGACCGGACCTGAGATCGCTCTCTGGATCAGTATGGCGGTGAACTGTCCGTAACAAGCCACATAGATGTTAAAGAAGGCCTGCAAGGACCCAAACAGGAGGGCGAAGTTGATCGGATGAACCAAAGACGCGTTGGCCAGCCCCATCGTCGAGTAGAGACGACCCACAAAGAAGAGCAAGACGAAAGTCATGAGGGTGGTCATTCCTCGAAAGATGCTGAGGAATGAAATGAGGGCCTGCTCGGAAGCGAAAGTGTGATTAGCTATCACGCTGAATTGATACAAGAAGATCGGGAGCAATATATTGGGAATCAGGCCGGTGACGATGAGGTACCGCACCATCGGATATTCAGCGATCAGCGAGGGGACCCGCGAAAGCGGTATCCTCCCGCTATCACCTCGAGCCGTGGTGGAAGCGGCCTTGGGTTTCTGACCCTTGAATATTTCGGGGCCGGTTCGACCCAAGAAGAAAGCAGTTGCGAGGCAAACTACAGCGAAGACCAGCAATGTCGGGTCTTCACCTATAAGGAGCGTGACGGGCTTGGTGATAAAGCTGCCGGTCGTTGTCCCCAGAACCTGACTCATGGTCACAAGTGGAAAGATCCGCTTGCCTTGGCGGGTGTCGAACAGGTCCCCGGCCATGTTCCACAGGTAAACCAGCAGGATTGAGTCAAGGAGATACAGGAGTTGATAAAGAATTGGATATGCAATGCTGAATCCGGATTTCACCATCCAAAAGAGGATGAACACCATCACGCCCAGGCATCCCAAGAAACCGGACAGCAGGAAATGGTCCAAGTACCGCCTAGAGAGCCGATCCACCACCCCGAGGACCACGAAGGTCAACAAGGCGTTGATAACCAGCATCATCGGTATGTAATCGGGTCCGTAGCGTTTGAGGAACGCGGCATCCACATAGGTGCGGAAAATGGCGGTCACGAAGAAGATGACGAAGAAGATCGCGGCGAGCCACGCGAATTTGGAAAATTCGTGGGAATATACCTTGAGGTACTTCTCCAGCAGCTTTTTCATATGCTCCCCGCTTGCAATCCGGCCCTCGCGTGGCTCTGTCGGATAGGGGACAGCATTATAGGCCAGCGAACGCCAAGCTGCAACAGGTTTGCGCCCACACGATCATCGCTATCGTCCGGGAGAGGCCCCCAAGCGATGCCTGCGGCATGAGCTTCATTTGACGCTGTTCATCAACTTGGAGCGGATGGAAAAAGCGCGCGTGGAACTCGGCCCTATCTGCTCCACGTTTCCGTCGGGCCCTCCCTGTACGGCTTTCCTCCCACGCACATGGGCTGCGTAGGCCTGGAAGGTCTCCTTTTCTTCCTGGGCGTCCCACCCGGAGACCACCTCCAGGATCACGTTTGCGCTCACTTTCAGGCCGTGCTCATTCTCATACGGGCCTCTTACAGGGCCGACTTCGTAGTACCTTCCCTGTGCCGCGAAGTATCGTCGTTCAGACTCTATCGCTTCCCGAACCGCTGCCACTGCGGTCGCGTCCTGTTCCGCGACTTGAGTGATCACGAAGTAGTCATAGGCCAGATACGCCAACAAATAGCCTAATATCGCATTTACCACGAGCGTTGACACAAGGATCCTCGGCCGAACCGGCGCCTCGCTCGGCGTGCGTCGACTTGCCACATAGAGCCATGCTACGTAGATGGTTGGCGAAAACACGATCACCGCGAAGCAGACATAGCATATCAAGAGAACGATCAGTCCTATGGTCTGCTGAAGCATTCCACGTGTCTCCGCGATGGTATCCGAGCGTCAGTCGGCGTGGTTATCCAGGCCGTACGCGGTCTTTTTGCCGACGATCTTCCGAGCCTCGCTTTTCACCTGCTCCGGCAGGTTCGGAACTTCCAGAATCTCTTCCAGATCCGGCAACTTCATGAATACCAACAGCTTAAGCGCGATGGAAAGTGGCGTGTGTGGGTTCATGACCAGAGTCTTCTTGACGTCATAGCGAGCTATCCATTTTGGATGATTGTAAATTTCCTCCAGCACATCCCCGTTACTCGGCCGAGCGGCGGCAATGCCGATCACCAACCGCTCCGTAAGCTTAGGGTTTTTCAGCAGATTGTGAATCACGCGTGGATCCGGGTCGCGAGCAAGGCGCTCGATCGATCTAAAGTCGGGCTTCCGAGCAAGCGCCTTCCGCACTCCAAGGGGAATATCTCTGAGATCGGGCCCTGCCGAAGACCGAAACCCGCTCTCAGTCGGATGCTCCGAAGGAAGATCCAGGAGAATGGAGACGATCTCGAAGTCACCCGCTTCCTGCGCACGATGAACAAGCCGCGACATTTTCTCTGAACCGAGGCCCCGAACAAGGGCGCCGGAGAGGATGAGCCCGTTATAGAGGAGCGCGAAATCTCGATTACCCGTAAGCGTCTTCTCGTAGATAATCCGAATGGCCTCCAGAACCGCGCCATCGTCCAGTTCCTTCAACCTTTCGGCAAGGGCATGGCTTCTTTGATGCGCGTCCGGAACCGCGGAAAGGGCGGCGATCAATTCGCTCACGTCCGATGATTCGACCGCAGGGCCGGTGGCGTCGTTCTCAATCATCTAATAAGCCTGGACACGAATGGTTGGTTGGACATCCCGGCGGAATAGTGATTCCACGCCGTCATTTTGCTCCCGATCTCCCTCGAAGAATGGATTGCCGATAGCCTGAAATGTATCACAGGTCTCTCGCACAAGGATAGTTCGCCGAGCGATTCGTTTTCGTTGGATCGCGCAGAGGATAGGTTGGAAGGGGTAGACGCATTTGGCCTCTCGACGCGGTAGCGACATGCCGGTTCATATGCTAATGTGGATTTCAAGGCGATGCTTGCCCGTCTCTGAGATGTGTTCAGGACAGGGCGCACAATGCGAGGAGCCGCTTTTCCGAGCTTCGTCGCTCGCCGTGCAAACGATGCGAGAAGACGACCTGGATTGAATGCGAGGTCGATTGCCGATGAAGATAGCTTTTGACGTGGACGGAGTCGTCCTGAACTCAATCGAAGTAATCCTTGAACACATAGGGGAGATAACGGGCCGGCGCATAAGAATTGACGAGCTGGGCACGTGGGACCTGGAAGTTCTTGGGATCGACGTCAAGACCTTGTGGCGAGCAGTGGAATGGATGTACAAGGCTCCGGTCATTGCAGCTTATGAGGGCGCTACGCGGGCCCTTTCCCGCATACACCGCGAAACGCGGGAACCGCTCTTGTTTATAACCGGGAGGTCGGATCCTCAAACTGCGCAACGCCAGCTACAAGCTCTGAACTGGAATCCAACCGTTCCGAAAATGGTCGTTACGGGCGGCGACCGGAACAAGACCCAATACCTGGCGGATCATCTGGTGGAATTCATGGTGGAGGACGATGTCAAACACGTGCAAGAGTACCTGGATGCGGGAATTCGGGTCGGCCTCATGCATCGTCCCTGGAACCGAGATTACTCGCAGGCTGTAACCGAGCGCTTTGCGAGCTGGGAAGAACTGGAAGCCTGGTACTTCGATCATCTTCGATGAGGGCCCGGTTCCAAGCCGCTCGAGAACGAACCGACAGTCACAAGCGCCGATTGCTTGCCGTGCTTCTCGGCATGTAACAACACCCATACCGCAGCTTGACACGTGGCTGATCGGATATACAATTGTGTCGGCCATTCATACTGACCATGCGAGTATCGGGTCTTCGGGGTGAGCAAGGAGGCATGTGATGGGCTTCATAGACAGATTGGTCGCTCTGATTCGAGGGTTCTTCATCAGGCGCGGAGATGACTTGGTTTCATCGAGTCCCGAAGCTATCCGGGCAACGTACGCAACCGCCATCGACGAAGCGAAAAGGCGCTATAAAGAAATGCAGGAAGCGGTGGCGCTCCTCGCCAGGGAACGCGAGAAAACCGACGTCGCCCTCAAGAAGCTCGACGATGAAGAGAAAGACCTTCAGCGCAAGTTGGAGGGCGCGCTTGCGATGGCCCAGGGGGAGCCGAACAACCCGGGGCACAGGGAAGCGGGGACGCGGTATATCACTCGTATGAAGGATATCGACGCCAAACAAGCGCTCCTCGCCAAGGACTTGGAACTACAGACTCAGAAAGTGGAAGACTACAAGACAAAGCTCCGTGATTTCACCGAGGAAATCGACAAGCTCAAGAGAGAGCAAGGTGAACTGGTGGCTGAATTTATTTCTCACCGGCAAATCATTCAGTTGGAGGACCGCCTCAAAGGCCTTGGAGAGACGGGGGTGGACGAATCGATCGTAGCGATCAGAGAAAAGGTTGGAGCCCTCAGGGCGGAAGCCAAGATCGCCACGGAGATGCGCAGCGCCACCGTTGGAACTCAAGACGTAGCGTATGAACGGATCGGAGCGGAAAGGGACGCCGCCGCCCGCTTCGACGAACTGCTCAAGGCTCGCACGGAAGCGCCTGCCGGCGCTCCGGAAAAAGAGCGAGACTTGGGTTGATTACCCTGCGCCGTGGTCGCTCTTTGAGCAGGTCACGCCCGGTACGCGTTCGCTCCCTTTGTGAGCGCTAGCATCAACATTCGACCGATGACAGACGAACCCTCCCACCAACCTGAATTTGCGGCCAAGATCGTAGAGAAATACGTATCGTCCCAGTCTAACGTCTTTCTGGTTTATGGGAACACGAAGGATGTCTATCAATTGCCTTCCGGTTCGTACGTTCCTTTGGTCGATTTTCTCGTAGAAGCGCTCATCAAACCGGATCGACCGACAGCCCCACGCATTGTAATCGTGTACGATCCCGCCACAGGCATATCTTTTCGCAATCCTCTCGATCGGCAGCTTGTGGCAAGGGAAATCGGCGAAGATCGGCTCGACAAAATACTTTCCGCGTCGCGTCGCGACATTGTGACCGCGTGCGCAACTCTCCGTGAGTTCACGAGACTCGATGTGACGATCCCGCGATCTGACGATCCCAGCGCCAAGATACGTAAGGATTTCGCTTTTATCATCCGATACGCGGAGGCCGTGGCGCCGCCGGCTCGCGGCGAGCTGATGCTCGATTCAGAGCGTTTGAAGGTCTTGACCTTGGAGAATTGGTTTTCAGACAGCGCATTTGTCGCATCTTCTGACATCGTCTTCTTGATCGGTGAGACTCTCAACGGCATCAATGAACGGATTGTTGACTTGCCGTACACCGCCCCGATTCAAATCGACCGTCCCAATCAGGACGCTCGAATGCAATACATCCGGAAGCTGATCGCGGAAGAGAAGGTGGAGACCAGCCTCTCGCCGGATCAGCTCGCGTACGGCAGCGCGGGACTGACGCTCCTGTCGTTGCGGCAGATCTTCTTACAGGCCGGGTACCGACGGCAGGCGATAACGCTGGAGGTCATCTCGGAAAAGACAAAGGAGATTATCGAGAAGGAGCTTGAAGGGCATATCGAGTTCCTTCGCCTTTCGTTCGGCTTTGAAAAGGTAATCGGCGCATCGCGTCTCCTGAAGAAACTGAGGGAGCTGAGAGAATGCCTCAGGGGCAACGATCCCCGGATTATGCCGGTAGGTATACTCGTGGCGGGCGCGAACGGCGTAGGCAAGACCTTCATCTACAAGGCTTTTGCCAAGGAATGCGGATGGGTGGCCGTCGTCCTGAAAAATATTCGCGGGCCTTACGTGGGGCAAACCGAGAAAAACTGGGAACGGATCAGGTCGGTGCTCGAAGCTATGGGCAATGTCATGGTGATCTACGATGAGGCCGACACGGAGATAGGCGGCCGAGGCCCTACCACCCATGATGTTGACCGAAGGCTCTTCGGGAACATGTTGCGGATGATGTCCGACGATCAAAACCGAGGCAAGATCGTCTGGATTATCATTACCGCCCGGCCCGATCGTTTGGAGCCGGACATCAAGAGATCGGGACGGGCAGGCGAGCATCTTCCCGTCTTCGACAATGAAGGAGAAGAAAAGGAGTCCTTCATCAGGCACGTATTGACGCAGGCGGGCATGAGCCTGGATGACTTCTCTCCGGAGCAGCGCGAGGAGTTCCTCGGACTCACCGCCGAGTATTTCCCATCCGATTTTGACCATGTGCTTGTGGAGCTGAAAAGGCGGGCGCTTCTGGAAGGACGGCTCACTCCGGGCATTGTTCTGGAAGAGGCGCGGGACTTCATCCCCGCCGATATAGCCAGACAGCGCGAGTATCAGGAGCTCTTGGCTGTCCTGGAATGCACGTCGCGGGAGATCCTCCCCGCGCGATACGCTAATCTGTCTAAAGAGCAGATCGAGGCGCGTCTCCAAGAAATCAGGGTCTCTATGAGGCAGCCCTGATGCTCGTCCTGGCCATCGAGACCTCCTGCGATGAAACCGCGGCCTCTGTGGTGTTGGATGGGACGGGCGTTCTTTCAAGCGTGGTCGTTTCCCAGATCGACGCGCATAAGAAGTATGGGGGGGTGGTGCCGGAACTGGCTTCGCGCAAGCATGTGGAAGCCATATCGATCGTTATCGAGGAAGCCCTGGTCCGGGCAGATCTGGATCCTCGGAAAATCGAAGGGATCGGCGTAACCAGGGGCCCTGGGCTGATAGGCTCTTTGCTCGTAGGAATCGCAGCCGCCAAAGGAATGGCCCTCGCGTTGAACCGTCCCATATGCGGGGTCAATCACCTGCATGGGCACCTTTTTGCAGCCCATCTTGAGCGAGATGACATCCGCTTCCCATTTGTGGGACTGGTCGTCTCAGGGGGACATACGAACCTGTACCACGTGAAAGGCCCCTTAGATATCGAATTGATCGGCAAGACCCGAGACGATGCCGCGGGTGAGGCCTTCGACAAGGTTGCCAAGTTGCTCGGGTTGGGCTATCCGGGCGGTGTAGCGATTGAGCAATGGGCTAAGGGCATAGATCCGGCGAGTCTTTCATTCCGTTTTCCCAGGGCCCTCGCGGAAGGGAACGATTTGGACTTCTCTTTTTCAGGCATGAAGACCGCTGTGCTGCGCCACGTTCAGGAGCGGTTCGAGTTGTCCCGGAACAAAACAAAGCCCGGGAGCTTTCATCCGTTGATCGAACCGGGCGCGACCGACGTGACGGACCATGCCATCGGAAGCATAGCCGCCGCGTTTCAGGACGCGGTTACTGAAGTCCTGGCCATAAAGGCTTTCCGCGCCGCGCGGAGATGGGGTGTAAACCAGTTGCTTGTCTGTGGGGGCGTTGCGGCCAATAGCGCTCTAAGAACGCGCGTCACGGCCATGAGTGATGAACTTGGCATCGAGGCGATATTTCCGTCACTGGCTCTTTGTACGGACAATGCGGCTATGATCGCGGCACGAGCGGACATGCTGCTCACATCCGGTATTACGGACAATGTTGGCTTCGGGGCGAAGAGCCGATGGTAACATCCTCTTACATAAAGGCATGTCAACATCTCGCGCCGGCGCTGGGCCCACCGCGTTGAATCCGGTCGGTGTCCGCGGGGTGGATCGGTAAAACGCCTGCGCTACGGAGAGGCGGAAGAGAGAACGGGGAGCTGGAACCAATGCGGAATTACAGAAAAAAGGTTCTCTTCGATCACGAGGCGATAAGCTCGCGGGTGGAGGAATTGGCCGCGGAGATATCCGCAAGACATCCGGAGGGCGAAATTCTGCTGATCGGTATCCTGAAGGGAGCTTTCATGTTCATGGCCGATCTTGTCCGGCGCCTGAGCGTGCCTTGCGAAGTGGACTTCGTCAAGATTTCATCTTACGGATCGGGAACGGCCTCCAGCGGGAAGCTCAACATCCTTCTGGACACGAGCATACCGGTTGAGGGTAGAGCCGTGATACTCGTTGACGACATCGTGGATTCGGGTCTGACCCTGAATGAATATCGTCAGGCGCTGGAAGCCAGGTCTCCGCGCTCCATCGAAACCATCGCGCTCATTGACAAGACCGGACGCCGCGAAAAGCATGTTCACCTCGATTACTGCGGTTTCAGGATCGAGGAAGGGTTTGTGGTCGGTTATGGGCTCGACTGCAATGAATTCGGTAGACAAACCGGCGATATTTATGTTCTTGAGGATATCGGCTCGTAAGACTCGGAGGCCGGCGCCACCTTCGTGGTGAAACCCTGAACGGATTCCGATCAACTTGTCGCGTCATTTTCGGACGAATGCCGCGGTATTGTCCGGCGGAGCCTCAGCGTGACTTATGACACTGCGCTTATCAAGGCATTACTTGCTCTGCTGGTGGTGCTCGTATTCGGCACCTTGGGATACAGGGCGATTGAAGGCTGGGACTTCTTGGATGCTCTGTACATGACGGTGATCACCCTGACAACTATTGGATTTGGAGAGGTCCGACCGCTCGACCGCGTTGGAAAGATTTTCACGCTAGGACTCATTATCGTTGGTGTAGGTGTGGTTGGTTACACTCTGGTGACCGCCACACGACTTATTGTGGAAGGCGAAATAAATGCCATTTTCAAGAGGCGCAGATCGATGAAGACCATTCAAAGGCTCGAGAACCACATGATCATCTGTGGATTCGGTAGAATGGGCTCCTTTATTTGCCACGAGCTCCACCAGAGAGGGATCCAATTCGTGGTGGTGGAGAACGGTCAGCACGTGCAGGAACGCATCGTGGAACTTGGGTATCTCCTTTCACCCGGCGACGCCACTGAGGAAGAAGTGCTCCGAGCAGCGGGAGTGGACAGGGCGCGAGGCGTGGTGTCTGTTCTGAACACGGATGCTCAGAATGTCTATACCATTCTGACTTGCAAAGAAATAAATCCGAACTTGGATGTAGTGGCGCGGGCCACCGAGGACGCGGCCGTGAAGAAGCTCGTTAGGGCAGGGGCCTCACGCGTGATCAATCCGTACGAGATAGGCGGAATGCGACTTGTCCTGGGGATCCTGAAACCCACGGTGGTGAGCTTCCTGGAAGTGGTCATGGACAGCCGGCAGCTTAATGTGGAACTGGAAGAGGTCTGTGTGGCCGGCGAATCGGTCTATGTGGGCAAGCGACTTGTGGATACGGATATCCGCAAGGAGTTAGACCTGATCGTGATCGGCGCAAAGAAAAAAGATGGGACAATGGTCTTCAATCCAGGGCCCGCAACCGTCGTAGACGCCCAAGACACCCTCATCGCGATGGGCAAGCAAGAGATGCTGGAAATATTCCGGGAGCGAGCCTCTGCATAGGACCGCCGCGGCCGCGGAGAACGCGCGCCGGCAGGCGGGCTGACTGTCAGAGCGATTTGCCAAATATCCGATACCTTTTGTAAAACCTACCACCCAGCTCCTCCGCGAACTGGTTTATCGCGACGTTATCTTCGAGCGTCCAGCTCAGTTCCAGGTATTTGTATTCTTTTTTCCGTAGGCTCATGCGATGCAGGTAATCGAAAACCACCAGGGGAATACCAAGCTTCTGGTATTGCTTCTTGACGCCGAATAGGCAGCATCGCACGCCCCTGATCTCTTTCCGATACAGCAGTATCTTGAAGAGCCCCAGCAGGCCGATTCCACCGTTCAATCGCTTGAGCAAGGGATTGATGTCCGGCAACACGAGCGCCACGCCCACCGGCTCGTCTCCCAGGTAGATGAAGAAGACCAGATCGAAGTCCGCAATACGGCGCAGGTTCGCGGCGATCTGGGTTAGCTCATCGTCCGTGAGCGGCACAAAACCCCAATTATCTCCCCACGCGTCGTTATAGATCTCCCTGAGGAGGTAAAGCTCTGAGAGGAAATCCTTCTTATTGAACGTGCGAATCGAGACGCGGTTCTGTTGCGCGACACGTTTGGCCAGGCGCTCGATTCGGTCACTGTTAAGCCCAAGTTGTTCAAGGACGAGCGCCCTAAGATCCTTCTCCTTGGAAAGACCGCATGATTCGACAAGCTCCTGATAATAGGGGGGATTGTAGGTCATCATCACCGCAGGGGGATATTCAAAACCTTCGACGAGCAAACCCAACTCGTAATTGGTAGACGGATTGAGGGGACCCCTCATGAAGGTCATCCCTTGGGAGCGGAGCCAATCCTCGGCGGCTTGAAAAAGCCCGGCGGCTGCGTCAGGATCGCTCACGCACTCGAAAAAACCCCATGCGCCGGAGCTTTCATGGTGGAAGCGGTTGTGGTTGTCATCCACCACCGCAGCTATCCTGCCGATCGTCTCCGAATCCCGTCGGGCAAGGAAAAGAGCGCGCCGCGAAAACTTCCAGAAAGGATGCCGGTCCGTATCAAGCAACTTTCCCACTTCCGCCTTGAGAGGAGGGACCCAATTTGAGTACCCGGCATAGATCTTCCAGGGGAGGTCGATAAAGGCCTTCATATCAGCCCTATTGTCCACCAGAACGATGTTCACGCCACGCATAAGGGTCTCCTCGCTCCCTGGAATCAGGTCGCTTCACTTCAAGAACAGAAGGTCGGCCGTATGCGGCCCGTAAGGACGAGCGCGGTGACCGCACACGGCCGAACGGCTTGAACATAGAACTTTGTGGCTCCGCTGGCAAGCACAACTCGCGATTGAGGCCAAACATTACGCTCAAAGCTCCACCATTCGTTGGGCGACCTTACGCGGTCATAAGGCAATGCTATCGGTGAACTTGTCGATCTAGCACATGACAAGAACATATGTTTTTCTGTCCGAATGAGCCACGGTATGATATATTATCTGATTATGATTACCCGTCACATCCTGCAATCATTACTCGTTCCGGCTTTGATCGCCGCGCTCAGTATCGCCCACGCGGCCGAGCCGCGGGCGTTCGATCTCCGCGGCACATGGGTGGGCAACGCGAAAGGGCCCATTTTCGGCGCGGAAGGGAGTGTCACCATCACCCATCAGCGCGGTGAGCAGATTCATGGAGTGGTGGAGGGCGGGAATTTCCTCGGCAAGGCCAAGTTCGATATCGCTGGAAAAGTCCGTGGAAATTACATAGTTGGAGAGAAAGAGGGGAATTACTTTCAAGGATTCCTCTACGCCGACGGTACCATCCGGGGCGCGGTGAAGGCCATAGACGGCGAGATCTATCGCGTGTTCTTGCGGCGGCCTGCGTATCCGCAGTGGGGAGGCTACCCTTACGGCGGCTGGTACCAATGATCCCGTTGTGCGGGACGGCGTTGGGGGCTTTCCACGCGACTTCTTCATCCACGTTTTTAAATCGCTTTTGAAACAGACTTCACCAATGCGGGAACATGAGTCCGCTGGATAACGATGGGACCGACCCCTTGGACCAGGATCATTCTTCTTTTTATTCTGTGCCTCGTAATCGCCGGGCTGATTGTCTACTTGGCCCTCCCTCCCGAGAAAGCGACCATGCGCGGACTGCTTGTGGACTTGGAGCTGGAAGGACCGAATTCTTCTCGGCACAAGGAACTGCGGGACGCGCTTACTGTCCGACTCCCTGCTGAAATCCCTGCGCTCGGTCGGTTCGAGGTAGAACTTTCCTATTGCCACTTCCCTCACGTGACGCGTGAAATGCTGAGCCCGAAGCAGGTTGATTTTCTCATATTGAGTCCGCAGGCGACCCCGTGGCGCGTGTACGAGGGCGAATCGCGGCGCGGCCTTGATCGCTTCGCTACACAACTCAAGGATGCGATCGGTGAAAGCAGCCTGCCTGTCTTAGGCATTTGCGGCGGGCATCAGTTCCTCGCGCTCGCGTTCGGCGGTGAAGTGGATTTCATCGACCCGGCTCTTGTGGGCAAGGAAGTCCAAAAGTACCCACGGGACGCTGTCTCGGAGCGAGGTGTTGTCTGGTTGGAAACCCTGGCCCCCGACCCGATTCTTGCCGGAGTGGCAGGCTATCCCGGAGGCTTCCGAGCTGTCCAAAGCCATTACGAAGAGGTGAAGCGTCTTCCTCCGCGGTTTGTGAACCTTGCAAGGAGCCTTCTGTCGCCGGTGCAGCTTATCCGCCTCGGCGCCAAACCCGTGTACGGGGTAGCGTTCCACCCGGAGCGGTGCTGGAGCAATTCAGGTTGTAACGGCGCGGTAATATGCGAGGGCAAGCAATTACTGGGAAACTTCCTCACAATGGTTGCGGCGCGGAAAAGCAAGTAACGAGAGGGTGACCATGGACGACGTCCAAAAGATTAAGATACGTCTCAAGCATTGGATTGACCACAACCTGGAGCACCTCAAGGGTTACCGAGAAGTGGCCGACCTCCTCGATCTGCATGGCCGGGTCGCGGCTTCGGGTCCCATCAGGCGAGCAATAAGTCTTATGGAAGAAGCGAATCGAGAATTCGTTTCCGCGCTCGAATCCTTGGGAGGCTCTTCCGAGATCCACCCATCCGAAACGAAACACAGGGGTCACGACCATCATCACCACCCTGGTCATCATTCCCATGACCATTCTCATGACGAGGAGGAGTGACGCTCCGGCGATCTTCCGCATACCTGCCGAGAGTTACCCCCGCGGGATCTCTTGCCTGCGCAACGAGACGTAGAGTTCCAGCCTTGTCCCGTTACGAAACGGGAATGGCTTCATAGGACCTTTGGCTTTCAATCATTCGTCCCTACTATCACCGGGGCTTCTTTGAACACGGGGCTCAACAGAGCGCGAGGCGTCCGGCGCGTGTGTTTACCGCTTGACATTTGACGTAATTTCAACTAATTAATGCGGTATGTTACTTGATTTTCTTAAACAACTGGAGAAGCGTCCGGCAATCCAGCCACTTCTGGAGCGCTCCAAACCCCTCTTCTCAGAAGTAAGGCCCAAAGGATTGGTCTTCTCGGAAAAGGGATTCTCCCAGCTCATGGCTTTCCTGGAAAAGGGCGAGCCCTCTTTCCAATCCGTCGCGGCGCAGGCGGGCGCACACTGGTCGTCATCTTCGCAAAAAGTAGTTCTAAGAAATGCAATCCTCAAGAGAGGTTTCCGGACTCCCTCATGTCTCTGGGCATATAAGCAGACGCGCGGCGCCCCCGAGCGGATCATGGGGAATTGCCCGTCTCCGGAAATGGCGCTCATGCAGATTATGCTCCTCAAAGAGGCGGAGCCTGCCGCCGCGATACCGTTTCTCATGGAAAGGTATGTATCCCGAAACGAGGCTCAAGAAGAGCTTCGCAACGCGGCCAGGCTTTGTGTGCTGCGCCTGTTGGATTCCGGAGGCGCCCCCAATCTGATCCGCGGCCTCCAATCGCGTTACCCCGGAGTAGACTTTCTCTCGCAATGGCGCCCCGGCATACCGGGCCGCAAGGTGATCCCGAGCCTGCCCAACAAACAACAGGCTGTGGACTTCCACGACCTGGTGAGAAGCGTGAAAGATGTGGAGGAGTTGTCTTCCTTCACGCGGACGTTGTATTTGGTTTCGCTCTTTTGCGTGCCGCTTTCTGAAAAGGAATGGTCCTCCCTCTTCCTGAGTTGGATTGACCATTATCATTTTCAGCGTCTGGCGCTGGCCGGAGTGGTCGAAGCGTACAACGGCGGTTTTCTGCTGTCCACGGATATTGCCAAGCAAAGGCTGGTCCGCCAATTCCTGTACGATTCCTATCCCATTGCCAAACATACGGTCCAACACCTCAGCGCGCAGCGCCAGCGAGAGGCGCGTGAATCCAAGGTCCGAAGGAGCGAATTGGACAGGCAGGCCCTTGAACTTGTGCCTGAAGGGATCATCTGCGTGGATTCCAGCCGAATGTTCTATTACATGAATCCCGCCGCGGAAAGAATGCTCACCGCAAACCGCGTTCTCCGAGAAAAGCTCTTTGGCGCCGGGCCCCTGGAGACCGCGGCGCTACATTACACACGGGAAGAGGCGATTTCTCGACTGGCGAACGCGGGGGAAGGCGACCCGCAGGTGGAGCTTTTCGGCGACCGCGCGCGCATGTCAAGCAACGGCCGCAGGTTCGAGGTGGAGCTTCGCCCAGAGATCGTCCTCTTGCGGGACGTGACGGACCAGCGCCTCATCGATGAGGAGATCGGGAGGCTTTATCGGCACGAGCTGGGCGCCGCGCTCGACGTGCTCGGAATCGGGGTGAATTCCGCTCGACAACTGATTCAGGAAGCACGAAGCAAGGAAGCAGCCGAGGCCCTGGAGCACGTGGAAGCCAAGCGGAGCGAGCTTGTCACCATGCTCGAAGAACGAATCGACTTCATTCGACTGCATTCGGACGCTTTCCAAATCCGTGCTGCCGCGCTGAACTTGAACCTCGTGGTGGACAAGTGCGTCAACAACTATGTCGAATCCGCGGCTGTAAAAGGGATCAGGCTGAGATCCAACCATCTCCACACTCCCGGAGTGACTGTCCGAGGCGAAGAATCCTTTCTCAAGAAGGCTCTGGATAATCTTATCAGGAATGCAATCAAGTTCTGCGACAAAGGATCTGAGATCGAAGTATCTCTGGGGACCGAGGAGAACGGGCAGGCATTCATTGCGGTGGAAGACAACGGCCCCGGAATTCCCAGGGAAAACCTCGGCAAAATATTCCAATTGGGATTCACCACCAACGGCGCCGGCCGAGGATTGTACCTGGCGCAGAGGATAGCCCATGCCCACGGGGGAAAAATAGACGTTAAGAACAGACCGGGGCAGGGCGCCTGTTTCACTCTGCGGCTGTCCCTTGCTACGGAGTAGCGATGAAGCGCGCAATTTCATTGCTCGTCGCGGACGACGAACCGATCATTCGCCGCAGGGTGGCGTTGATGCTCGGGGACCGCTTCAATATCACCGAAGCGGCCACCGCGGAACGCGCGCGTGCGGCATGCCGAAACGGGCACGAAGCGATCATCCTGGACATTGTCTTCCCCGACGGCAACGGCATCGACATCTGCAAGGAAACAAAAGCTCGCGATCCTTACACTACCATAGTGATATCTTCCTCGCTGGAGAGCGTGGATGCGTGGAACCAGGCATTCCAAGCAGGAGCCGACGGATACTTGGAGAAACGGGAACTGCTCGGGCTCGATCCACGGAAAATTGTCCTGATGATCGAGAACTTGGTGGAACGCAACCGGCTCCGACGCCAGTGGGAGGAAACCAGTTTGCGACAGGCGGAGCTTCTGTCGGTGCTCTCCCATGATGTGAGGGCGCCGTTCCAGGCGCTCTTGGGCGCCATTGAGCTTCTCAAGAAGAGCGCGATTCCGCCCGAAGCTGCAGAAAGGGTCAATTTCCTGCACGGATGCGCGAAGGATCAACTTGCCTTCATAAACTCCCTGTTGGATTTGCTCAGGCTGGAGTCCGGCTCCACGGGCATCCGGAAAAGAAATGTGGATATCAACCTCCCGGTGAATCAGTCACTCCAGAGTCTTGGTATACTGGCAGAGGGGAAAGGAATCTCAGTCGCGGTCGATCTTGCGGAGCGCCTGCCCGCCATCGAGGGAGACCTGGCGAAAATCGCCCAGCTCGCGGGCAATTTGATCAGCAATGCAATCAAGTTCACGCGCCGAGGAGGTCGATTGGCCGTGAGGACTCGATGCGCGAATCGTGACGCTCGAAGCGGTGTGGAACTCCAGGTTGAAGACAATGGCATCGGGATACGTCCCGAAGAACGGGAGAAGGTCTTGCAGCGTTTTCACCGGGGCCGAGAAAGAGGCACGGAAGGCGAGACCGGCACTGGGCTGGGGCTTTCCATATGTAAGGAAATAGCCCAACTGCATGGAGGCAAGCTGGAAATCGTTTCGGCGAAACCTCAGGGCACAATCGTGACCATATGGTTCCCTGTTCCCGATCATTCCGGCGCGCGCAAGGCAGTGGACGCAAGCCAAGGAAAATCTACGGCAATTCCCGAATACTTTTCAGGGCAAAACAAACCCTACGTGACGCCGCCTGCATAATGAAGCGATGAACCGACACACGCCATCCTCCGCTTCCCGGTCTCGCTCATCCCCCCTGAGCCGAGAGGTGGCTCAGAAGCGTGCGCCACGCCGGCGTCGCAAACTCGCCGCATACATGCTTACTCTGTCGAAGCCCACGTGGAGTACCCTCCGACTCGCCGCTTTCTGTTTCATCTCCGTCTGGACACTTGCGATCATCACGAGCTGCGAGGTCGTCCCGCCCAAACCGGACGACCTTTTTGTCCTCTACCGCCAACGCATGAAGAATTCGGAGTTTGATAAGGCCAGGAGTCTTCTTACGGACGAATCCAAGGATCTTGCCCTGAGCCTGGCCAGAGATCACAAATTGAACCAGCCGCCGGAAAATCTTGCTCTTCTCAACATCCTCGACCCGGCTGCCTCGCCTGTGGTCAAGAAATCCGCGGACACGGAAGCTTTGTTACAGATCCGCACCCTTCGCGGGGGATTTCGACTCCTTCGGCTGACCCGCAAGGACCCCGACTCCCCCTGGCGTATAGACGTGGCTCAGGATCTAAAGTCTCTCAAGGCTTTTCTGGAGGCAAAGGCAGCCCTGGAGCAGTTTCGGGATCAGGCGATCGAGTATGCGGCTTCCTGGAAGGCATTCAATGAGCAGATCGGGAAAATAAAGGCTCCGGCGCCTCCTGAGCAGCGAACCAAGCCCGAGCTGCAGCAAGAGACCAAGAAGAAGGAGCCTGACGGCAAGAAACCGGCCCCAACGAAGAAACGACAGCCCTGAGAACGGATAAGACGGACCTGGGGATTTCTTGAGGCACCCGCCGAAGAAAGGACGTCGTCCAAAGGGAAACGTAAGTCTCTCCGTGGACAGGGCGCAATGCTCTTGAGGGATCGTGGAAAACCCCGGTCTTCCATTCCGAATGGGGAAGCACACTGGGGTTTCTCGGTTCTTGACGGGCTCGGTCGCGAGCGTGCGAGTGGACCTCAAAGAGCGCGTACACTAGCGCCACATGGGCCTACCCGCGTTCTGTGGCGGCTGGTAGTATTGCATCGGCATCGCGTTATACATTGGAGCCGCGTGCTGCGCCGCGGGCGGCATACTCTGGGCGACCGGCGGTGGGCATGCGGGCGGCGGGCAAGTCGCAGGAGCTTGCACAGCGGAATAGGAATAGGGCGCGTGCGTGGCGGCTGTTCCCCTAAGCTCGTAGGTTTTGATCTCTCCCTTGTACATGGTGTATGCGTGGGCGAGTTGACATGCGCCGGCCGCGATGGCCAGAATCGTAATGGTAATGGTTACTTTACTTATCATACCCGACTCCTTTTCTCCCAAGCTAAGTAGCTTGATGAGTGAAACAACATAATGATTTGATTTAGCTGGGCTAGCATATCATGAGTCATTGATCACTGTCAATCTTCTCATGTAAACAGGTAAATGAGTTATTACCCGACAATTCGGTTTAGGTAAGAGGATCGGCCTGTTCCTTGTCCGTTTTTGGAAACCGGGCCGAATCAACGGAAGCTCTTTCCCTTGACCAGACGATAGACCCGTGCTAACCGTGTCCGAGAAGCTACAATCGTCTCTTTTCCGCACTGCGAGAGCGCCTTGCGGTCATAATCGGCGGTCCGGACGGACTCAAGAGCGGGAGCGCGAATCGTGGCCACGTCCCATGGTGTCCCAATGTTTGAACAGAGAATGAGCCTGCAGGACGCAGCATACCTCTTGGACCTGCCATCAACCGAGGAGCTGGCCGCGGTCCCCTGGGGCGAAATTGGAGAAACGGCGCCGGTAAGAGGGAAATACCGTCTGGACCAGATCATGATCTTCAAACTTGCGACGATCATGAAAGGACTCGGGGTAGAGTCCGGCAAGGCGTTTCGATACGCGCAGGCGGTGCTGCGAACGAGTCTCTTCTCGCCTCAAGAAGAGGGCCTCCTCGATTCGCTGGAAAACGAAACGGAGAAACTCTACTGCCGGATCGCGGACAATCAATTGGCGAGAATCTTTGTGCGAAACGCGGATGATCAGAAGGAAAGGGAACTGGGCGCGGTAAAGCCGGTCCTCCTTCCAACAACCCGGTGCGAAATCAATGTCTTCCGCGTTGTCAGGCCCGTTCTGTACAGGGCCCAGCGTCTGAAGAAGAAGGGGAAGTAGAACCGCCTTCGGCCGCCCGGGTTACCGATACGAGTGTGAGGGCGAGAAGGCTTAATCAGCCGGGTTCACCGCTTTGCCACGCAGCCTTTGTGCTCGATTTCACGCATCACTGATTCGAGCTGCCGCTTCATGGTCCCTTTCGTCAGTTTGTAGCTCCGGATCATCTGCAATGACCCTGCGTCAATGGCGGACCCGAGAACTATGTCGACCGTCTTGATGTCCTGCTGGTAGTTCTGGGCCATGCGAATCAGTTCAGGGCAGCTCTTGCACTCAACGCACTCAGCGTAAACCGGCTGGGTGACAGACGCGGTCAAGAGGATAAGCGTGGCCACGGTCAGCCATCTGGTCGTGTTCGGCATGGTCTTGGCTCCTCTTACGTCCCTCGTTCGAATCACGTGTGGAACGAGGCTTGATGCGGAGCGTTCTCATCAACGATTACAGGTGAGAGTTTTGCTCGCGCGCGATTATTATAACACAAAACGTGAGGACATCAATACAAATATTTACAAGCTGTTGGGGACATTATTTCATGTTGATATTCTAATAATAATCTTATCTCATTGATATAAAGTGATTAATATGTAGTTTGACCGGCACGTGCCGCTCTCCGCTTCCCGGTGCGCACGATCTTCTCCTTCGGATCGGCGCTCCGCAAGCTAAATCTGCCCAAGAGCTTTCTCATCACTCACTCATAGCTCTCCCGGAGTGAACGATCGTCCCCCTCTTGCCAAGGGAGAGAGGCGCGCCTCACGGCCCAAGATTTTCACAAACGGCAATAGTAAAACGGACAATAGATCTGATCGGTATCCTGTCTTTGAGGCAAGGGAAAAACGCGGCGCTCGGATCAAGGGTCAGAGTTCTCGTCGTCGGAGCACCATTTCTCTCATCCGAAAGAGATCTTCCCCCATCCCGCACCAGATGAGATAGTCTAGGGCGCGGCTGGGGTTTCGCCTCAGGATTCCGGTTAGTTGTCCCCAGAACTGGCGCCGATATGACGGGCGAATTCCCTGCCGCCAAACAAGCCTAAGAAAAGCCGTGGCGTAGAAGTACCGAGCGGCAAACGAACGCTTGCAGGTCTTGGTTCCATTCGAAGGCATCTCTCCGTTCTTGGCGGCCAAAGCGTCACGTGTAGGCCTCATATTGAGATAGTAACGGTACACTCTCGCCAGAAAGCGCGACGGTTCGTACAGGTAATCCCAGGCTTTCATGTAGTCGTGAACGATTTCGGCTTCGGGACGGCTCGGAACGAAGTTTGGTTGCGCGCCGCTCAGTTGATCTCCAAGATCCGCGTCTTCCCGCAACCTACCTTCCAGCCTCAAACGATGCCATAGCCGCGTATTCGGCAAAGCCCGCAATCCGTTTATCATTAGTATGGGGATATTGGTCTTTTCGACCAGTTCGCAGATTCGATCACCCAGTCCTTCTTTTTCGCCGTCGCAGCCGATGATGAAGCTGGCCTGAACCGTCAGGCCGTTCCGATTCATATTGGTAACGGATTCAACTACAGGATCTCGTAGGTTTTGATGTTTCCCCGCATTCTCAAGCACCTCGGCGTCCGGAGATTCTATTCCCACAAAAACGGTACTGAAATTCGCAGCGGTAAGAAGATCTATCAGCTCCTCATCCCGGCCGAGATTCACCGAAGCTTGGGTGAAAAAACCAAACGGCTCCCCGAGGCTCTTGTTCCAAGGAGTCAGCTTATGCAGGATGGCGCAGGCATTGCTCCTGCTCCCGATAAAATTGTCGTCGCTGATGAAGACCGGACCACGGCCGCCAACCCTGTAGAGCGCCTCCAATTCATTGACGACTTGATCAGGCTTCTTGTATCGTTGCTTGCGTCCGTAAAGGCTCTCAATGTCACAGAACTCGCAACTGAAAGGGCAGCCCCTGGATGTCTGAATCGTCAGGTATTGGTAATCCCTCAATCGCAAGAGGTCAAATCGAGGAACGGGAGATGCCGAAAGGTCCGGTCTGCGATCATTCTCGATGACCACTTTGCGGCTGCCGTCCGTGAGCGCTGACAAGAGCAGGTGAACTGTGTTCTCCGCCTCTCCCCGAACACAAAAATCACCGCCCGCGGCAAGCACTTCGTCCGGCATCATGGTCGGGTAAGGACCGCCCAGCACAACCGTCTTTCCCCTGTGCTTTGCTTCTCTCGTAACAGCCAGCGCGCTTGGCTTTTGGGCGAGCGTCGCCGAGATCATTACAATCTCGGCCCATTCCCAGTCGGCTTCCGCCGGCCGCCGGCAATTCATGTCGGCAAGTCTTAGTTCCCACTGAGGAAGCAATGCGGCAACCGTGATCAGACCAAGAGGAGGCGAGATGGTCTTGCTGCCCGTGAGCTTGCAGGAAACGGGCAAAGACCAGAAAAGAGATTCCGCCTTCGGGTTCACGAGTAACGCTCTCATGCGGACGAAAGTCCTTTCCACGAAGTTTGCTGATTATTGTTTGGGTCTGGTGACACCCGGGGGATCTAATATAATCTAATTCTATCATGCAGCTTCGTTTGTTATCTTGTCAACCAGGTTTTGGGTAGTGTCCTAATTTGAAATCAGGGTTCGAGGAGGATGAACGCGTACGCGCACGTCACGCCTTCTTTCGGTGCTCAGCTACGATTGCAGCGCGGACAGCAGCCCGGGGGGAATCAACAGGCCCTTGGTGAAGGACGGCGAAGAATTTGCGCTTGCCTGAATCGTCCACGAGATGAGACCAGGCATAGGAGCGAGTAGCTGTGGGATGTCCGATGAGAGAAAAGACCTGGACAATGCCTTCCCATACGGTCTCCCCCTCAAAAACCTCTTTTACCGGGACGGATTCAATCCACGTCGCTTCGCAGCCGTGAAGCTCTCGGATAGCCCTAGCCAATGCTTCTTTTGAAACTTCGGGTGATTTCATTTCAGCCGCCCTATATCAGGTTTATCCCAACAAGTGAAGGATAGCGTTTGACTATACCCGCTCGTGCATGGAAGTATTTTCGCCATTACCCACAAAAACACTTGACACCTACCCGCAAAGTGGGTAGCCTGAAGAACAACTAACGAGGTTATAGGTAGAACGAGGGGGCCCCATGTCACCGGCAGCCAAGATCATAGCGAAGTTTGGGGGGCAAAGTGCCCTCGCCAAACTGCTTGGGAAGAAGCAAAGCACTATTCAGAATTGGTATGCCAAGGGAGTTATCCCCGCAAAATGGCAAAATGAACTTCTTCGACTGGCGCGCGAGATAAACATAGAGATCGGCCCTGAGGATTTTTTTCAAAAGTCTACCGACGCCGAGATAGGTGAGGAAGAATTGGTGGAGAAATATGCAGCGGATTCGCCCTCTAACCTCCGCGTTCCGCGAGCGACACATGGAGGCGAATTGCAGATCGGTGACGCAACACTCCCGTGCTATGTCCTTGAAACGGGGGAACGGGTATTCAGCCTCAAAGGGATTATGGTCGGGTTGATTGGTATTCATGGGGGACCGCTTGAGGATTATGTGATGGTGGCACCCCTAAAACCTCATCTTTCTGCTGAGTTAACTCCTGAGGAAAATGGCCGCATTCCGGCCCTTATGCGTTTCGATACAGGAAGTGGGGGTTGGGCAAAACATGCTTTAGGATTGCCCGTGGAAAAGTTCATGGACTTATGCTCTGCCTATTCTGCCGCAGCAGAACACCAGGAACTAACTCCGCGGCAGAAACAGATTGCCGTCAGGGCAAATTCGTTCCTCCGAGCGTGCGCCAAGGTGGGAATCATAGCCCTCGTGGATGAGGCCACTGGTTATCAGTACGAGAGAATGGAGGATGCGCTCCAGTTCAAATTGAAACTCTTCTTGGAAGAGGAGATGCGGAAATGGGAAAAGACCTTTCCCGATGCTCTGTGGATTGAATTTGGTCGTCTCACCAACTGGAAAGGGTCTGCGCATCAAAGACCTAAGTATTGGGGAAAACTGGTCATGGAATTAGTCTATGACTATCTTGATCCAGATGTTGCAGAATGGCTAAAGTCGCACGCGCCCAAGCCCCGCACGGGACAGAATTATCACCAATGGCTCAGCAGTCAGTATGGATTGAAGAGGCTGGTGGAGCATATTTGGATGCTCATTGGCATGGCGAAAACATGCCAGAACATAACCGAGTTGCGGCAGAGAATGGCAGAGCAATTCGGGCGGGTGCCCACCCAGATCACGCTATACTTGCCGCCCACGACAAAGACCGATTCGTGAGATGGGGAAATAGAAAACCCCCGTTGGTCAGAACGGGGGTTTCATCAATGCAACAGTGGGGCGCGGAATGGGCTGCCCAGTCTGGGATTTACACCCGGTTCTGCGGGGTTCAATACCCCGGCGCTCCACCAGTCCTGAGTATAGGACGAAACAGGGAGATTGGCAATGAATAAATTGAGCCTGGACAAGCAAACGGCGGTCGTGAGCGCGCTTGTGGAGGGCTCCTCGATCCGGTCGGTTGAACGCATGACCGGGATACACCGTGACACCATCATGCGCCTCATGGTGCGCGTCGGCCACGCTTGCGAGGAGATTATGGACCGAGAGATGTGGAATCTCTCATGCCGCCATATCCAGCTTGACGAAATATGGTGCTACGTCGGTAAAAAGCAGCGCCATGTCAGGGAATCCGATGATCCGTCCACCGTGGGGGATTTCTGGACCTGGGTTGCCCTCGACGCAGAGACGAAGCTTGTTCCCGTTTACCGGGTGGGCAAGCGTGATAGCGCCACAGCGCGGTCTCTCATCAATGATCTTGACTCCCGGCTTCTCAATCGCATTCAGCTCAGCGCCGACAAGCTCCCGCTTTATGTTGAAGCGGTTGAACAAAGGTTCGGGGCGGATGTGGATTTTGCTCAAATCGTAAAAACCTATGAAGCGGAGCCAATTGGGCCGGGTAGGTATAGCCCACCGAAAGTGGTCTCTGTGGAGAAGACGCGCATCTCTGGCAATCCTGACCTTGCTAAGACCTCAACCTCTTTCGTGGAGCGCCAGAATCTCACAATGCGCATGAATATGCGCCGTTTCACACGATTGACGAACGCCTTCAGCAAGAAAGTGGAAAACCTACAAGCGGCTGTGGCCTTGCACTTCGCCCATTACAACTTCGTGCGGATTCACAAGGCGTTGAAGGTCACTCCTGCAATGGAAGCGGGAGTCACGGATAGGTTATGGTCTCTACAAGAAATCCTCGAAATGGCAAATTAGGACACTACCAGGTTTTGCGGTGTTGGACGCAATTATGGGGCGGTCTTGCCCCTCTTGGGGTTTTATTAGGGCTCACTGTGGCCAAACGAGTCGAGTCTCCCGTTTCGCGCTTTCTCTCACAGCCATTATGCTTTCCCGTCCGATGAATCGGAGAACACTTCCGGCGCCGCCTGGACGAATAACGGGAGACTGCCGTATCGGCTCTTATGGCATTCTCGATACTCGGAGAAAGAAACCGGTCTAGCTCGGTCTGAGTCGTCGCGAGCGGTGGCGGGTCGCTCAAGAGGAAGATCAGGTTTGACAAATCTCGGCGATCATCGTAAAATTGATATAGTAGCCCACACAAAAAGAGGACTTCGTGCGATCACTCAAGTGGTGTATTTGCATCATCCTGCTCGGAATGTCGGTAACCCTTTTTCCCGCCGCTCTCTCCGCAAAGGTTCTTCGAGGCTTCCAGGGAATCGAGCTCGGTATGAAGATGTCTCAGGCGATTGACGTGCTTCAGAGTTCGAAGGGGAGTGAGCCCGCCGTATTGACGGAGCCCAACGGCTTCAGCTTTCTGGTGAAGAACAACAAGCTCTTTCGGCACGCCCATTACCGCTTCAACGAGAACGGCGTTCTGACCGAAATCCTTCTGACTATGAGGGAAGTGTTAGAAAAAGAGAAGATCCTGGAAGAGTTGAACAGGACCTACGATCTAGACTTGGCCGAGAAGAGTTCGGTGGTGCGTGAGGGCGTGATTCTCTCGTTGCAGGGGAACGATCTCTCAATCAAGGACGCCAATCTGGGGATTGCGAAAACTTCCGCGGGCCGGGGACCCACCAGGTGAAACGTGACGAAAGCGCTTCTATCGCCTGAGGCGTCTGCTATAGGGCTCCCGGGTTCCAATCGGGGAACTTGAGGCCCCTGAATTCACCGCTGGCGAGCCGGAAGCAAACGATTCGCGGGCGTCCCTTCTCTCGTTCGAGTTCCTTAAGTTTCTTGTCGATCCATTCCCAAGCTGATTTCATGGTATCAAGGGTTCCGTGAGGCGCAGCGAGAGTGCGCACCTCATCATCATCCCATGAAAAAGTGACACTGCCGGGTTCCATGCTCTCCAGGACTTTGTCGCCCCACGGCGATTCCTGCGACCCCATATGAATCCTCCCCGCATTTCGCAATCCGTCCGCATTACGTCAAGGCAAGAACCTGCAAGACGAAGAGAATCGCCAGCCCGCACACCGCCAGGTAATCACCAGCCGCCAGGCGCAAAGGTCGAAACTCCGTTCGCGGTCGGCCAGGCTCAAATCCTCGCGCTCGCATTGCCGACGACAGGAGATCGGCTCTCCTGAGCGCTCCAAAGAGCGCCGGAGTCAGTACAGACACGAACAGGCTTACGCGAGAGACCGCGTTCCCTTGTTCGAATTCTACGCCTCTCGACCTCTGAGCTTCAATGGCGCCTTTCAACTCCCACTCAATTATGGGTGCAAACCGCATGGCCAATTGTATCACCAGCGCCATCTCTTCCACAGGGACGGCCAAAGATTTCAGGGGCCTTCCCAAACGCTCCACGCCACGGGTGATTGCGGTGGGAGTGGTCGTGAAAGTGAGCAGCATCGCCAGAGCAATGGCTTCCGCGAGCTGCGCTGTGAGAAGCGCGCTGGAACCGAGCGCCTCGTGCGTAATGGGAAGCGCCCATTTTCCCACCGCAATCGCGGTCCCTTCGGAGATGAATACCACGTTGAGGAGAGCCACCAGCGCCAACATCCACTTGAACCTGAGGAGCCCTGCGACCCAGAGCTTCCATCCCACGCGACTCATCCACGCGGCGCCGAGAATCGTCAGGCCGGTGATGATGATTGCAGCGCTGTTTGCGCCGTAAAACAGCCCTGCGAGCACGGTAAGCGCCCCGAGCAGTTTTACTCGCGGGTCGAGCCGATGCACCCACGATTCCGTGGGAACGTAGGCCCCTATCAGAGTATGCTCGACTAGTCTTCTCATGGGGTGGCTCTCGCCTCATTTCCCATGCAAAGCTCTCATCCGGAGCTTGCTTGCCTCCATTGTGCGACAGGCTGATATCGGAGTGTTCACTCACGCCCTTTCAGCAACTCGCATTCTCTGCCGGACGATGTGACCCGCAAATGGGTAACCCAATTCTTTATGGGCCTTGGTGTGGACGTGAAAGTCTGCTTCCATTTCTCTCCGATGGGGTCCCAGACATGCGCCGTAAAGGAAAATGTTTTATCGCCCTTAGTGAATAGGGTGAGAGTCCATTCTTCAGTGATGAAATCCTTGCAAAGCTTCGCCAGAGAGCACTTTGCGTCATTATTGACGATGTCGATGGCCTTATTCTTTACCTGTCTCTTGTATGCCGCGTGATCGTGTTTCTTGATACCCGGGTCCGGTCGCGCGGACTTGTCCTTCTTTTCTTCTGCGCCGCTGGAATCCGTCGCGGCTAAGGCTTCGGTTTTCGTAGGCAATTGCGATGATCCAGCGGCCTCCGGTTTCGTTGGGTTGTCGGCGAGAGTCTCTCGGTCCGTGCCCGCAGGCCTTGGTTCCTGATCTTTCGGCGCAGGGCCTTCTTTTGGAGGGATTGCTGACGCAGAATCGTCTTCCAGCGTGGGCTTCATTAGTTTAGCCGAAGAGGATAGACGATCTTCCCCAGGAGGTGTCTGCTTTGAACCGAACAGAAACGGGATGCATGCCGTGAGCCACAAAGCGCACAAGGCAACGGCCGTCAACCTAACCCGCATCTTCTTGTCACTGCCCCGATCAATCCTGACTTGTTGGTCGCGTGCTGCGTTCATGCTTGCAGGCATGGCCCCGGGGCTTACACGTGGCCGAGTCGGAAGATCCTCGGCCGGTGAGCCCGTTTCCCCATTCAAGATGGTTTACTGGTATCCTTTTTCTGTCAAAAAGACAACATGGGTGGCTTCAGGGCTTCACGCCGAATTGACCAGCGGCAGAAACCCCATGTGAACGCCCTGATACTCCTGGGGAGTCCACGCTCTATGGAGCGGCGCTCAACGAGCGGCCTTCCGGAGTCGTTCCTCCAGGAGTAACAACTGCCGTTCCAAGGCTTTCGGGAGGCGATTCCCGAACTGCTCGTAGTGCTCCCGGATTGTGGGGACCTCAGCTAACCAGCCTTCCACATCGACACTCAAGAGTTCCTCCAGGACATCAGGGGCCAAATCCAGACCGCTCATGTCCAGAGCGTTCGGAGTCGGCAAGCGGCCGATAGGGCTGTCAACGGCCTCTCCGGTTCCCCCACAACGTTCGAAGACCCACTTGAGCACCCGGCTGTTTTCCCCAAATCCGGGCCAAAGGAACTTCCCGTTGGAATCTTGGCGGAACCAGTTCACATAGTAGATCTTCGGCAACTTGGACCTCTCGGTCACCGTGCCTATTTTCAGCCAGTGAGCGAAGTAGTCGCCCATGTGGTATCCGCAAAACGGCAACATGGCCATCGGATCACGGCGGACTCGGCCCACTTTACCCGCGGCCGCAAACGTTGTTTCGCTGCTCATGATCGAGGCGAGGAACGTGCCGTGCTCCCAATCAAAAGCTTCTGTCACCAGTGGAATCACCGTGGCGCGGCGACCTCCCACGAGAATCGCGTCGATAGGCACGCCTGCAGGGTCTTCCCAGTCCGAGGCAATGACCGGGCACTGTCTGGCGGGAGTTGTGAAACGCGCGTTTGGATGGGCCGCGGGGCGTCCGCAACCCGGTTTCCAGGGGCGTCTGAGCCAATCAATCAGTTCTTCGGGCTCATCGTCGGTCATTCCTTCCCACCAGATGTCATTGTCGGGGGTCAAGGCGCAGTTCGTAAAGATGGAACTCGTAGCGGTGGTGAGGAGCGCATTGAGATTGGACTTCAAGCTTGTGCCCGGGGCTACTCCAAAGAAACCGTTCTCGGGATTTATCGCGTACAGCCGTCCATCCGGGCCGAATTTCATCCATGCGATATCGTCGCCAATGGTTTCGGCTTTCCAGCCCGGGATGGAGAACCTGAGCATGGCCAGGTTGGTCTTTCCGCAGGCCGAGGGAAAAGCGCCGCAAATGTAGCGAATCTGTCCCTTGGGGTTGGTCAGCTTCAAGATGAGCATGTGCTCGGCCATCCAACCTTCGTCTCGAGCCTGAACCGACGCAATCCTGAGAGAATGGCATTTCTTACCCAGCAAGGCATTGCCGCCATATCCCGAGCCAAACGACCAAATCTCCCGGGTCTCCGGGAAGTGGCAGATATACTTATGTTGAGCGTTACACGGCCACGCAGAGTCTGCCGCGCCGGGCTCCAGTGGGGCCCCAACCGAGTGAAGACCTCTGACGAACTCCTCTTCCGGATCCATCTCCTCAAACACCTTGCCGCTCACCCGGGCCATGACGTGCATGTTTGTCACCACGTACGGAGAGTCGGTAAGCTCCACGCCTACTTTGGCGATGGGAGATCCCTGCGGACCCATCCGATATGGGATCACGTACAATGCCCGGCCCTTCATGGATCCCTTGAACAGCCCCCCGAGGAGCCTCTTCATCTCTTCAGGATCCGCCCAATTATTCGTTGGGCCGGCCTCTTCCTTGCTCTTCGAGCAGATAAAGGTTCGGTCCTCTACGCGCGCCACGTCCCCGGGGTCGGACCGGATGTAGATGCTGTTGGGCCGCTTGAAAGGGTTTAGTGGAATCGCCGTGCCGGTCTGGATCATCAGCCTGACCATCTGTTGATATTCCCGGTCCGACCCATCGCACCAGACGATTTCATCAGGCAGGCACATTCGGGCGATCTCTTCGACCCATTCTTGGAGCCTCTTGTGTTCAATCATAGCAACTTCCTCTCCGTAGCGGTTTGTGAGACGAGCAAATTGCATCTCATGGCGCGAAAAAAGGCGCAAGCGCCGGAAGCGCTTGCAGGAAATCGGGAGTGTTTGTCGATTCTTGCTCTTTACTGAGCCGGAGATCCCGGCCTACCATCTTCGAACGCGAAGATCGGGGGGTTGTGAAGGGTCTCCCTGGAAATCCTTACCGGAAATCCTTTGCCCGGTAGCCACTATGGCGCGCATGCGCTCCTCGTTTTCAGTCCAACGAGTGACGTCGCGTCCTATTGATACCTCCACCCGGAAATGGGCCTTGATCGTCGGACTCTGCCGGCCGCGGAGGCTCGCCCGCAGGTTTAGTCTCAGGAGGAAGAGCGGATTCCGAAGGATGCGCAGGAGACATTCCCGGGGAAAGGCCGGGTCGGACGAGTTCCGGGGCTGGGGAATACCTCGTAAGGCCCATCTTGTCGAAAAGGCCGCATACGATTTCTCCGAGCCGTTCTTTGGGAACGAGTTTTTCCGTCGCCCACACCAGTGCGAAGACGATTGCCGCCACCACACCGGCCACCAGTAGAAAAATGATGAGAGAAATGAGCCCGATCAGAATTAATCCAAAATAGATAGGAAAGAGAAACCCATACACGAAGCCGCGGCCCACCTTGGCAGCCATGGTTTCCTCTTCTTCACGGCCCAGGATGTCGTCGAATAGCCGCACATAGTAATTCCTTCCCTGGTAACTGAGAGCTGCGCTCAATAAACCCAGAACCAACATGGCGATCAGGTATAAGAGCATAGTAGTCCTCCGTGTAGAATCTGTGGGGCCTCCTCTTGATGCTATCGAGGGCTGCGTAACCTAAGGCGCGGGACGGGTGAACGGCCGGTCCTGCTCTGCTCAGTTCAGCGAAGAAACTCGCGGCGAGGAGGGTCTAACGTTTGCGAGCTTTCTTTCGGGCCTTTTTCGCCTCCTTACTCTTCTTTCTGCGCTTTTCCAGCGCCTTCCTGGAAACAACTTTGCCTCGACCGACCTCCGGCATGCCCAAAGGCCCTCCCGATCCCATCATGGGGTGATCGGCGCCGATTCCGCCGTCGAGACCACCCCCAAAAAGATTCCTGACCCCTTTCATGCGCTTCCAACGACCCCGGAGCTTGCCGCCTCCCATGGCGAACATGAGATCGCGCATGTCCTTGAACTTGCCCAGCAGTTCCTTGACCTCTGACTCCTTCCGCCCAGAGCCTTGCGCGATGCGTCGGACCCTGCTTTCGTCAATAATCTCCGGCCGCCTCCGCTCAGCCGGAGTCATGGAGCTGATCATGGACTCCATGCGGACCAGTTCGTAGTCGTCGGTTTTCGCCGCATCGGGAATACCGCCGGAGAAAAAGGGCAGTTTCTCCACCACATCCTGGAGGGGACCCATCTTCTTAATCGTCTTGATCTGGTTGAGGAAATCGCTAAGATCAAACTGTCCCTGGAGCATCCGCAGGGCGTCTTCTTCCGCTTTCTTCTCGTCTACGACCTCCTCGAAGTCCTTGACCAGCCCCACCACGTCTCCGAACCCCAGAATGCGGGAGGCCAGTCCGTCGGGCCGGAATTCCTCGAGGCGGTCCAGGCCCTCGCCCATTCCAACGAATTTGATGGGGACTCCTGTCGCTTCCTTGATGGAGATCGCGGCTCCGCCCCGTGCGTCACCGTCCAGTTTGGTGAGGATGAATCCGGTAAGTTTGATCCGCTCGTTGAAAGCATTGGCTATGTTGACGGATTCCTGACCGATCATGGCGTCGCATACGAGCAGAATATCGTCCGGAGCCGTTTTCTCCTGGATGAGACGGAGTTCGTCCATGAGCGGCTCATCAATGGTCAGACGCCCCGCGGTGTCGAATATGGTGACATTACAGCCTTTCCTATAGGCATCTTCGAGCGATCGGCCGCATATTTCCGGCGGGCTGGCGCCGCCATCGGTAAAGACCGGCACGCCCAGGTCTGAACCGAGTTTGACCAACTGCTGCACAGCCGCGGGTCGGTACACGTCCGCGGCAACCAACATAGGATACTTCCCCGTCCTTGAAAGGTACTTGGCAAGCTTGGCGGCCGTGGTGGTCTTGCCTGATCCCTGAAGACCCACCATCATGATGGAGCTGACCGGACGGGTGCGCAAAGTCAGTGACGAGTCTTCCGGACCCATGAGCCGAATCAACTCGTCATGACACAGTTTTATGAAGTGATCTCCGGGTGATACGCGTAATTTCTTCTCTTTGTGCTTCACCCGGGTGAGAACGATATCTCCGAGCGCCTTTTCTTTCACTCGATCCAGGAATGCGCCGGCTACCCGGAACTCCACGTCCGCTTCCAGCAGAGAGACGCGTATCATCTGCAGGGCGTCAGAGAGATTCTCTTCCGTGATTGTGCGCATGCCCTGCAGATGACTTCGAACATCTCGAAAACCCTTGCTTAGGATTTCGAGCACTTAGAAACCTCCCATACGCGGGAATAGGCGTTCCCGAAGAACATTCCATTAGCATAGGGACACGTAAAATGTAAGTATTTTCTTCGCTTGCCCGCATTGGGCTTTTCTGTTATAAGATAAGTCTGCTCCGATGCGCCTGTGTGTGGGATACGTCTGCTATGATTGCGCAATTCCGTAGATTTCACGTAAAGACGCAGATAGTGTTCGGTCGCGACGCGATCCACTCTCTGGGTGAACTGGCGTCCGAACTGGGCGCGAAGGCCTGCCTGCTTCTGGCGGACAAAGCTCTGGAAGAGACAGGCGTACTGGACAAAGCTCGCGGCATCTTGCGAGACTCGGGCGTCCGCATCACGGAGTTCCTCGGAACGGAACCGGAGCCGTATCTTGACAATGCCGACGCAGCGGCGCAGCTCGGGCGCGACGGGCAAGTAGAGCTGGTGATCGGTATGGGGGGCGGATCGGTTATGGATACCGCCAAGGCCGCGGCGGCGCTGATCCGAAACGGCGGCCACGCTGCGGACTACGTGGGTCTGAACCTGGTCCCCGGCCCCGGTCTACCGACCATCATGGTTCCCACCACAGCGGGAACCGGGTCGGAAGTCACGTTTACGGCCGTGTTTACCAATCGACAGACCAAGGCAAAAGGGGGGATCAACAGCCCGCGTCTCTTTCCCGATCGTGCGCTGGTGGACCCGGAACTCACCCTCTCGCTGCCTCCGGCGATAACTGCCGCGACCGGCATGGATGCTCTCACTCATGCCATAGAATCCTATACAAGCCGGTCGAGCGCCGTATTTACCGAGGCGCTCTCACTCGCCGCGATTCGACTGATCAGCCGTCACCTGCGTCGCGCGGTCTTTCACGGCAACGACGGCGAGGCCCGGGAAGGCATGCTCATGGGGAGCCTTCTCGGGGGGATGGGACTCGCTGACGCCGGGGTGGGGGCCGCGCACGCCCTTGCTTATCCTCTCGGGGGCCATTACCGCATACCTCACGGGCTGGCAAATGCCGTGTTGATCCCGCACGTTATGAAGTTCAATCTTCCCGCCGCGGAAGAGAAGTTTGCCATGATAGCCAGAAGTATGGGCGAAGCGGTCGAAGGTTTACCCCCGGGATTGGCGGGCAGCCTGGCCGTGGAAGCAGTCGCCAGATTGAGCCGCGACATCGGCATACCGCATTCGCTCAATGAACTGGACATCCCGCGTTCGGACATTCCAATACTGGTTGAAGGCGCGCTCAAGGTCACACGACCGGTGGAAAACAACCCCCGATTCATGGGCGCGAAGGAGGCGGAAGCCATTTTCGAGCGGGCATTCGGTTGACACGGGTCCTTACCGGCCGGAGCGTCCCCGCCGAACGTCGGATTCGCGGGAAGGGTTGAATTTGGGAAGTTACATGCAGGAGGCCCCATGCCAGGACACGAGTGGATGGGTGAACTGGAAAAGGAACAGATTGGCGAGGTTTTAGAGACCGGCGTTCTTTTCCGATACGAATTTGAGACAGAGCGAAAGGGTGTGTACAAGGTACGTGAATTTGAAGAGAAATTCGCTCGTTACAACGGCGCGGTGTACGCTCACGCGGTCTCCTCCGGGAGCGCCGCCCTAAGGGTGGCCCTGGCTGCTCTGGATGTGGGACACGGTGACGAGGTGGTCACCCAGGGATTCACCTTTATCGCCACGTATGAAGCCATCATTGAGGCAGGAGCGGTTCCGGTTCCGGCTGAGATTGATGACACCCTGAACATGGATCCGGCCGACTTTGAAAAAAAGATCACCGACAGAACCAAGGCTGTCATTCCGGTGCACATGCTCGGGTCACCTGCCCGCATCCAGGAGATCATTGAGATTGCGCGAAAACGCAACATCAAGATTCTGGAGGACACCGCCCAGGCGGTGGGCGCGGCGGTTGGAGGAAAGAAGCTTGGGACCTGGGGTGATATGGGCGCCTACTCTTTTGATTTTTACAAAACCATCACCACCGGAGAAGGCGGCATGGTGGTGACCAATGACCGCGACCTATACATCCGCGCATCCGAGTACGCAGACCACGGCCATGACCATAATCCCAATGTGGGGAGGGCTCTCGAAGGGCGGAACTTCTTAGGGTTTAACTACCGGATGATGGAGCTTCAGGGCGCGTTGGGCGTGGCTCAGCTTTCAAAAGTGGATGAGATGATCCTACGGCAGAAGCAGAACCAGTCCATGATCAGAGAGACCTTGGAGAGCATCGACGGGATCACCATGAGAGCCCTGCCGGAAGACGGGAAGGATAGCTACACTCATATCTGCTTCTACTTGCCCGACGCGGAAAAAGCCCTCGCTTTTCAGAAGCGGCTGGCTCAAGACGGGGTAAACGCCGTATATTTCAAGAACAACTTTTGGCACTACCTGGCGAATTGGCAGCATTTTATTGAGAAGAAGACAGCGTGGACACATCCACATCCCTTGGGCGGACCCATTTCCGGAGGCGACATAAGATATTCCTCAGAGATGCTTCCAAAGACCGACGCTCTCCTGGCGCGGGCGCTGGTCATGCCTGTTCCGCTTCAAATGGATGAAGAGCGTATTCGCCAGATGGTGATGGCCCTCCAGTCCACCGCGGAAGAGGTCCTTTGAAAGCCCTACCCACCGGCCCGCGACCCAATCGGATCGTTGGATTCATCCCTGCCCGAGCGGAGTCCTCACGATTCCCTGGGAAACCTCTGGCGGACATCCTCGGCAAACCCATGATCGTGCAAGTTCTGCAGAGGGTCGCTCAGTCACCCCTCCTGGACGACGTGTGGGTGGCCACGGATTCGGAGGCCATATTCAACTCTGTTCGCCAACATCATGGGAAGGCCGTCATGACCGCAACGGCGCATCCGTCCGGTTCGGACCGTGTGGCTGAAGCTGCCCGGCATATCGGCTTGCAGCCTGATGATATCGTGGTGAATATTCAAGGAGATCAGCCCCTCTTGGAACCGACCATGATCGAGGAAGTGGCGCGACCTCTCCTCGATGATCCTTACCTCCCCATGAGCACGCTCATTTATCGGATCGTCCGAGACGAAGAGATCAATCATCCCAACGCGGTGAAAACCACATTCGATCGTGACGGCTTCGCCTTGTACTTCTCCAGGGCCACCATTCCTCATTTCGGCGCGCAGGAACCGGGGCCCCAATACTACAAGCATCACGGCATTTATGGGTACCGGAACGATTTTCTGCAGGCATTTGCTCGATTGGCTCCCAGCCCGCTGGAAATAGCCGAGCGACTGGAACAGCTTCGAGCCCTAGAGCACGGCTACCGGATTAAGGTGATCATTACGGACAAGGATTCCATCGAGGTTGATACTCCTCAGGACCTGGAACGCGTGCGAGCCGTTCTGGCGAGAGAGCGATTGACATAGCCAAAATCCAAATGATATGGGATTATACGCAGACGAGAAGGGCGCAAGATAAAACGCCGCGCCGGCGTCCGGCCGCCGCAAGTCCGGCTCTGACATTTCTCGCGCTGACGGCCCTGGCGCAGAGGAGCGTGATCCGCATTGGCAAGGGATGACAACATCAAGGTCGAAGGCACTGTGGTTAAAGTGCATTCAGGCGGAATGTACCAGGTGGAAACAGATGACGGAAGAAGCATCCGGACGAAGCTGTCCGGCAGGATGTCGCGCTATAGAATCAAGGTTCTCCTTGGGGATCGCGTGACAGTGGCTCTCTCTCCTTACGATCTTTCCCACGGCCTGATCGTCTACCGAAACAAGTAACCTCATCAGTGACCCCGTTCGCAGCGGCTCGATACGGAATCCTTGACGCTTTTGAGCATCGAAATTACGCTACCGAGCTCGTCTTCTCACTGAAACGCCGAGCTCTACAGTCGAGGTTAATCGAGCAAGGCGCGCCTGCACGGAGGCCGGCCTGCGCCGTCTTGAAAGAAGCGCGTGAGACCGAAAGGCAGTTTCATGGAGATCCTCTTCTTGGGAACCGGAAGCGCATGGAGCTTACCCGAGCATTCGTGCCGATGCGCGATTTGCCTGGAGATGAGGCGCAGAGGCGAGGAGCGCGCTCGCACCTCTTTCCTCGTGGAGAGCGATGAGACGCTGCTTGTCGATTGCGGCCCCGACATACAAAGACAGATGAAGGCTTACGACGTTGGTCGTCCGGACGCCGTGCTCATCACCCACGAACACGCGGATCACTTCTTAGGCGTGGACGACTTGCTGGCGTTCCGCCGATCCGTGCCGAGAGACGCGTGGGTCCCGATCCCCATGTACGCCACCGCGACTTGCTGGAAAGCTATTGATATGCGTTTCGGGTACCTGGTCGGCTCACTCCTCGAGAAGAGGGAGGCCGTGCCCGGCAATCCGTTGGAAGGACTGGCCTTACGCGTAACGCCTTTCAAGACTTTTCATGGCCCCACCGCCGCGGGCTCGGTAGGGTACGTGATCGAGGAAAACCGGGGCAACAGCTCTCGTAAGCTTGTGTACACCTCGGATTTTCTTCGCGTCGATGCTGAGCCCCCCTTACTCTTGGATCCCGACGTGCTGATCATACAATCGCACTGGCTCAATGAGCCAATGAACAACCGGCCTTATCACATGAGCTTCCAGAGAGCTATTGACTACATCCGACGATGGAAACCGATGAAAGGCGCCTACCTCGTCCACATATCCGCGGGAGATCAAGTGGTCGGCGATCCCGCCAACAATGCGCTGAACAAGTCCGAGCCCTTGTCGCCGCTTCTTTCGCCTCTTACCGGAGAGCCTTACCCTGTGCCCACGTGCCAGGCCGAATGGGAGGCTGTGATAGATCGAATCAGGAGAGAACTGGACCTTCCCCCCGTCGTGGTAGCAAAGGACGGACTTAGGGTGCGGGTGTGAAACCCCGGAAATGCCGACCGCGTATTGAGCGCGCGGGCTAGGCGTTATTTCGGACCGAGCCGGCGCCATGATCTGGCACTTCCTTACGGAGTGAGAAGAACCACCTGTCGAGAAGCTGAACTGAGAGGAAATCATGGGCGAAGACCTGAAGGAAAAAACAGCCAGGACAGCGAGACTCTACTTTGAAGGCTATAAACAAGAAGCGCCTTTCGAACTTTGGCGTTCCTTCGACAAGGGCCTGGCGAGAGACCTGTCGTTGTTCATCACCGGACAGATGTACGCGAGGGAGCGAATCCCTCACACCACACGGCAGCTCATCACAATCGCCGCGCTCACTGTCCTCGGACGGACGGAGGAATTGAAGTTACACATATATGCGGCTCTCAACGTGGGTTGCGCACCGAAAGATGTGGCCGAGGTCATTTTCCAGTGTGGGATCTATGGCGGGATGCCGTGCGTGAACCAAGCTCTTAAGGTTTTGCGGGAAACGCTTCAAGAAAGAGGCCAGTGGCCCCTAGCGCTTGAAGCGTAGGGCTGAATGGACCAGGAGATCTCGATAGCGCAGCACGAGCCGTCCGCTGTCTCACAGACGCGGGCGAGCGGAGCGCAGAGCGGTCGGTGAATCGCTCATTTGGCGGTCTGCCGGTGCGGAGTTCGACTAGTCGTCGAGGGTGAACTCGAAGTCTTCGCCCACATCTTCCAGATCCAGCTCAGCCTCATCGCGGCGTGTGGCGGTCTCCATGGTCTTCATGATCCCGGATCCTCCTGTGAAGACCTCGTCCAGGATCACTTCGGGAGGCTCTTGGTAGACCCCGAGTTTCCTCCGAAGGAGGCTCAGGTCCCGGTCGCACGCGGGACACCTTAGATTGTAATCGAAGCTCACGAAGCCGCACCTATCACATTTCACCGCACACCTCCGATGAACGCTGAGGTCTTTAAACCAATTAAATCAAGATTAGCATGAACCCTTTGAAAGATCAATGCATGTGGCGCGTTGCACAACAAGAGCGACCGAGGAGAAGTCTCCGCGTGCTCTTGCCGATTGCCCTGGCGCTCGTTACCTTCGCCTGCGCCAGTGTGCCCCATACGGGCCGCCGGCAGTTCAACATGGTTTCGGACAAGCAATTGAATGCTCTGGGCTTGAAGGTGTTCGATGAAATCGTAATGAAGGAACCGCAGTCCAGAAACGAGCGAGTGAATGCCACCGTGAAAAAGGTGGCGGATAATGTGATCAAAGCTGCTGAGCGCATAGACAAACCGGGGTTGGACTGGAAAGTGGCCATTGTTGAAAACGAAACACCGAATGCATACTGTTTGCCCGGAGGAAAGATCGTCGTCCACACGGGGATCATGTCCTATGCGAAAAACGAAGCGGGATTAGCGGCAATCATCTCGCACGAAATCGCTCACGCGGTGGCAAAGCATGGAGCGGAACGCCTGAGTCAAAAGCTTGCCCTGGAAGGCGCCCTCGGCATTGGTGGTGAGGTCTTACGCAAGGAAGACGGCAGTGTCAGCGCCGGAACGAAGCTCGCACTGTCCGCTCTGGGCATGGGAGGGAGCGTGGGTATCCTTCTGCCCTATTCACGCACCCATGAATTCGAAGCCGACAAAATCGGGCAGATCTACATGGCCGCCGCAGGATACGATCCCGAGCAGTCCGTCAGACTCTGGGATCGGATGTCAAAGATCAAGAAGCCGCCGATCCCCATTTGGCTTTCCACTCATCCCGCGGATTCGGATCGCGTTGAGAAGCTGAAGGAGTTCCTCCCGGATGCCATGAAGCACTATCGGGACGCAGGCGCAAAGCACGGGGTCGGGGGGCCGTTGTAGCGGCCGCGGCCAAACGGAGGAGCTTTTCGGAGAGCTGCCGCAGCGTCCAAATTCTACGCTCCGCCGAGTGAACCTGAATCCTAAAGGAGGCCGTCATGGGCGTGGAAACAACCCACATCAGGTCATTCGTGGCGATTGAGATTCCGGGTGAAGTGAAAACATTCCTCTCGGATATGAGTCGCCGTCTCAAAGGATTCGGCGGTGATGTGCGTTGGACACGTCCGGAAGGGATACACATCACCCTGAAATTTCTAGGCAATATCAACCCGGACCTCGTCGGCGATCTTCGGGACGCGCTCACCCCGGTCTGTGCTCGACAAATGCCTTTTGCTCTGAGCGTGTTAGGAACGGGAGGCTTCCCTGACATGCGAAGGCCGCGAGTGCTCTGGGCGGGATTGAACGACCCTGACCAAGCGCTGGTCCCGCTCGCGGCCCAAGTGGATTCCGCTCTGGAACCGCTCGGAATCGCCAGGGAAAAGCGGCCGTTTAATCCTCATCTGACTCTGGCGCGATTCAAGTCTCTCAAACGTAGTTCCGATCTCATCCAGGCCGTGACACGCGTGGCGGGAATCGAAGGACCCGCGTTTACCGCGCATGAAGCCACCCTGTTCCAAAGCATCTTGAGACCGACCGGCGCGGAGTACACGGCATTGTGTCGATTTCCGTTTTCGCCGGAGTAACTGGGCTCACCATCATTGGTAGGCGCGCGCAACGATTGCCGCACATTGACTCTCCGTCTTCACCTCACTAGAGTGGTGGCGCCAATTCACTCTAATGTTCGATAGGGCGTCGGCCATGATGCTCAAGGCCCATCGCGGTCTCGCCATCTCCCTAGGGATGACCTTGGTTGCGTCGTTTGCATTCGCGACGCCGGCAGTGGCCTACTGCGAGCAGGTCTGTCGCGGCGCACAAGGTCTGGGGGCCGCGGCGCTGATGGTGGCCACGCCTTCGGAAACAGAGCGGGCCCTTGCCGCCGGCCCTGCTCAGCAGGTCCCCGGGTTGCCGCCACATGACCCATGCCTGCCCCCTCTCTTCTGGAACTGGCATGAACTCTCGCGCATGGAGCGTGAGAGCCCGGAATGGGGTGATTTCAGGAGCGCGGAAATCGTGCTGGACTTAAATAGATTCACCCTGACGCTACTGGGGATTCGCGGGGACGACTCCGTAGAGACCATCTACGAGACGCCGGTCGGTGTGGGACAGGGGAGCACTCCCACGCCTACGGGGCAATTCATCATCAATCACGTGTACCCTTACCCGGATGTCTTTTTCTTCGCGGAGGGGAATCAGAAGATCCCCGCTCTCTATAACGGCTTCTTCGCTCCTTTGCTCCTCTGCGACAAACACGGCCGATGCGAACGATACCAGGATCTCGGGATACACGGCTTCGACGCGTCCGCCTACCCCCATCCTTCGCGCATTCGGCCCGAGACCGAGGGCGAAGTTTCCGGTGGGTGTATCCGGCTCCCCGACCCGTGCGCATTCAAATCGGCCCTCATTCGTCTTGTGGGCGTCGGAACCTTGAAGCAGAACGACCGGGGCTCGTACCACTGGCTGAATAAGCCGGTGGCAGTCTCCATTACGGATCGGGAGTTGGGCATTCTGTCGCTCTTACAGGAGGGAGCCTACCTCTTGCATAGTGGCCTGAAGAACCTTCTGAAAGGGCTCACTGAGTAAACCGGTGAAGCGCGGACGCAAGAGACCGGAACGCGTATGAGCGCGCCCGGACGCATCCGGATGCCGATCAAGCCAGCCAGCGCAAGAACAAAATGGCCGCGATAAGAAAGAGCGCTGTCACGAAGAGTGAAAAGCTGTATTTCATGCCCACCCCGGACGCGTCAACAGCGGCCTGACTAAGCGCCGCTGTTGAGAAGGGTATGAATTGAGCCTGAGGAAAGGCTCGATGATTGAAATGACCTCCCGTCCCTGGATGGGGGGGTTATGGGGGAGGGAGGGTGTCCATCCCGGGACAGAGGTCAAAAGGTTGGCTTACGCCAAACGACGTTCTCACGGTTCTGGAATATAGGTGACCTCTGATGAAAAGTCAAGAGAATACTTTAAGAAATTAATATATCACGGTGATTTTAGACATAAAAATAGTGAAAGAAGCGTGAGCGCCCGAGGCCCGTCTCCAAGTGAATCACTAACTGCCCAAAATGGCCTCATTTTGCTCGAAGCGCGTAACAACGGAGACCCGTTCGC
>VGSG01000021.1 GCA_016875095.1 Deltaproteobacteria bacterium | reverse complement strand
ATCCTGACCTTGAAGTGTCCCTCGTCGCCCGCGACATCGTCCACTTCGCTGTATGAGAGCAGTTCGATGTTGGGATTTTGTCCGACACTGACCAACTTGGGAGAGAAAATGCACGTCGAGCAGTCATTGGTTGGAAAAGTCTTATCGAGCTGGGCCATACGCCCACCGATTCCGGTTTGACTTTCCACCAGGTAGACCTTGTAGCCTGATTCGGCAAGATCCAAAGACGCCTGAACTCCAGCTATACCTCCGCCCACAACAAGAGCCGCACCGACCACGTCCTTAGGCTGGGCCATAAGCGATACACCTTTTCCGATAATTTTGCAGCGATGGGATAGTCTGCGATGGACGCATCTAATCTACCAGCTCAGCTCATGCCTGTCAACACTCGCCTGGAGAGGGTAGGCGCCAGTGAAAGTTATAAATATCAACACATTACCTATGCCCTGATGCATTATGCGCCACCAAGCTTGGCTCATAATGATGGTTTCGGCAACAGGGCCGTGCTCCATCCTCGGTCATGCTTCGGATAATGAATCCGCGCTATGCCTCATTCCCATGTGGTCGCTGATGCGCGTCCGTGTGCGTTGCAGGAACCCCAAGTCCACATCGGACCCCGCGGTTGGGAGAAGCGAGCAGTTATGGAAGAGGGGCTCCCTCTCGATTGGGTAAGGGCTATGTTTGAGGGCCGACTCCCACAAGGCGGTCCCTGGAATAGGCGAATACTCGGCTAGCTTTGGCAGAGCCCCTGCTTGGAGGACGAATTCAACGTCTTCTTCGATCTGATCGCGGGTCTGCCCGGGCAGACCGACCATGAGGTACGCTCCGATGCTGCGCGCGTCAAAGCCGGCTTCCTGCAGATGCTTCACTGCGGCAAGGAAGCTCTGCCTGCTCGTTTTACCGCCCGTGCGTTGATGGAAGGGGTCGGATGAAGATTCAAACCCGATCCGAATGGTTGTGAAACCGGCCTCTCTCATTGCGCGGGCTATCTTCGCGTCAATCCCCGAGCAATGCAGCCCGTTGGGGGCATGCCATCTCATGCCCGGGACTTTTTGTGCGACCATACGGAGGATCGGCAGAGCATGACGGTGCGGGTCCACGAGGAACGCGTCATCGTAGAGCGCGATATCGGTGACACCATAGCTTAGCCATGCTTGCTCGATTTCCGCTACCACGCGATCGGGCGGGCGGCGCACGAAACGATCGACCAACTTTGCCGACGCGCAGTATGCGCACCGAAAGGGGCAGCCTCGGGAGGTGAGCAACGGCAAGAAGCGGACGCTTCGCATGAGGTCCAGAGCTGGACTGAATTCCAGCGCGCTCGTCTCGACTTCATTTTGCGGTTTCAGACCCGTATGCTCGTACAGTGCTTGGGATAGGGTGGGTTCGCCCGGGCCGGGAATGATCGCGTCCGCCGGGCAAAGCTTTCGGGCATGGTCGCTCAGTAATGTGGCGTACACGCCACCCAGGAGCGCCGGCGCATCAGGAAAGACCTCTTTGAGGAGCCGAACCGCGTCATGGACCGCAGGGTACCAGTAGGTCATGAGGCTTGTAACCAAGACGGCTCTGGGTCTAGGCAGAGATTGGAGTTCACGCTTGACCTCTTCCCAATCCAGTCCGTACCTGCTGTAGCGTCGCGGCACGTGCCGGAGGGCCTCCGGCTTCGGGATGTGAGTCTTAGGAAATCGGCCCTGTCCAGTGGGTTTTATCTTGAGGGAGCCCATGGAAGTATGGTCTCGGTCAAGGCAATCCAGGAGCATGGGCTCCCATCCGAGCTTTCGCAGTCTTGCGCCGAGCACGAGCAAGCCCAGCGGCCGGGCCCACAGATCGTAGGCGGCAAAATCATAGATCCATGGATTGAAAAGAAGCGCGATGGGTCTGGTCATCTTGCCTCGGGCTCCAATCCCGACCGATCTTTTTTTTGAAGCGGCCGTGTATCCATTCGACCAAATTGCCTCGCTGGGTAGTATCTGCTAGAAGTGATCATGCAATTCGGGCATCATAGGGAAAACCTCGGATAGGCTGATAGAGCGTAGGCTGCGGCGCGGCCGTTCTCTGTGTACGCGATTCCGCGACCGGAGTCGACCCGTGTGAAGCCGAGGAACACAATATCTCACAGGAAAGTCAATACACCCGGAGGGCTCCCCAGTGTTTGGAATTAAGGATCTGATGCAGCAAGCCGCCGGCCTGCAAGCCAAGATCACTGCGCTCCAAGAAGAGCTGGCCCAGAGAAGCGTTATCGGCGAAGCCGGCGGCGGTATGGTGAAGGTGGAAGCCAGCGGCGCACAGGAAATAATCTCGGTGCAGATAGAAAGAGAATTGATGTCCGCGGACGATATCGAAATGCTGGAGGAACTGGTGGCTGCCGCGGTGAACGATGCGCTGAGGAAGTCCAAAGAGATGGTTACGGAAGAGGTCGCCAAGCTGACGGGCGGCATCAAATTACCGGGCCTCACGTGATATATCCGTGCTCAGACTACATGGATTGGGGTGGCTCCAGTGCTCGGACCGCTTGATACCTTGATTAAGGCATTGAAAAGACTTCCCGGGGTCGGAGAGAAGACGGCAACCCGGTACGCTTTCTATATCCTCAATGCGGGCTCGGACGATGTCCAGAGCCTCATCGAGTCCATCAAGGCCGTAAAAGCCGAACTAAAGCTTTGCTCTGTCTGCTTCCATCTGACCGATGTGGACCCCTGCGAAATCTGCTCGAATTCAAGACGGGATTCAACACGACTCTGTGTGGTGGAAACGCCTCTGGACGTGCTCACCATTGAGAAATCAGGCATTTTTCGCGGGTTGTATCATGTGCTCCACGGAGTGCTTGTGCCGCTGGAGGCCATTGGTCCTGACGACATCCGCCTCCCGGAACTGGTCGAGCGAGTCAAGAAAGGTGGGGTGGAAGAAGTAATCCTGGCGTTGAATCCAACGGTGGAAGGAGAATCGACCGCGGGATTCATTCGAGATCAATTAAAGGGCACGGGGGTGACCGTTTCCCGCATCGCGTACGGGATACCGGTGGGAAGCTCACTCGAATACACCGATCCCCTTACCCTGGGCCGCGCTTTGGAAAATCGGATCAAGTTGTAGAAATGCCTTCAGAATCGAATTGCTTTCACCAGTAGCCATGATGCCGCGACAGGATGGGGACGCGACCGATACCAACTGCCATAGCCAGAGAGTTGCAACGAATCATGAAAGTCCCAGGCTTCGGCGAGCGCTCCGGGGCTTGGCCTCGGAGAGGGGCGGCAAGAGCGCATCGGTGCGCAATAATTTGGAGTGGAGACTCATCTCCCCTCCAAACCACCCCATACGTGGGGCCGAGCAGGGGCGTCTTATGCCGAGCGCCTTCATAGGAATTAGCTTTCAGACAGGTACTATCCTGATTCTTGGCGACACTGTCCCGGGATGCGCGCGATTGCCCGTAGTTCTCGGGCCGGCGTCTCTGCCGGCCCGAGAACCACGGGCAAGGCGCCGGTCCCAAGGGGAAGGCTGTCTTCACGATTGACCTTGGGCCTCGTCACAGCGTATCTCCAAGATAGGTCCAAGAAGAACTATAGTGAACGGCATTGAGATTTGCGCGAAAGGTCACCCTCCCCCTTCCCCCTCCCATCAAGGGAGGGGTCATAAAACCCTCTCCCCTGGCGGGAGAGGGAAGGGAGAGGGGGATTCTAGCCTTAGCCAAAGGCGCAGATCTCAACGCAGCCTTCTATAGTTAGCCACAGATAGGTTACTCGGATCGGAGGTGGCGTGAAGGAAACTAAGAACAGAGCGGTCCTCGGAGCAGGCGCAATGGAGGCTGCGTACGCGGCGTGTTTTTCGATGCGTCTTCGTTGTCCGTGGTGTTGGTTGCTCGGGAGCCGCGGCGCGACCTTTCCAAACTCCTTCATCCTAACCTGATACGGATTGATTCCGTATTTCGACGGAAAGGAGGAACAGGATGGCAACAGACCCCAAGACGGTAGTCCTCAGCGACGTCCACATCAGTAACGGCGCGAAATACAGTTGGTTCTTGCAGTCCAATGCAAGGGATTTTGTCAATATGCTCGAGCGTGTCCTGGACGACTCAAGCGTAAAGGAACTCGTGCTCTTGGGAGATCTATTCGACCTCTGGCTTTATCCGGTTAACGTAGTCCCCTGGACCGTCAGTCAAATCCTTCAAGCGAATCCTGATGTAACCAATGCGCTTAGACAGTGCGTGCAGAAGATACCGAAGGTGTATTACATACCCGGGAATCACGATATGGGTGTTGCGGAGAACGATCTGCAGCCGTTTGGCGCGGGAGACAAGCAGATTCGGTTGGTGAGTCCCAAGTGGTACAGCGAAAAGTATCAGGGTGTGCGATACCTTGAGCACGGGCATGCGGTCGATATGTTCAATGCGCCGGATGACTCGGATGACACAATCGGAGGTTATCCCTTAGGATTCTTCATCACGCGCTTGACGGCGACAGCCGAAGATCAGAGCGAAGTTTGGCGTAAGCTAAAAGAATTGTACCGTGGACTGGCGACCTTCCACATGGCCATTGAACCGGAGGAGATTGCTCGCATTCCTATAGGTGTTCGTATGGTGCGGGCGATCATGCGTTTGCTCCGGATACTCGCCGAAGTTGATGACGGCGAACCGATTCGATTTTCCGAACCGGCGTTGGACAACAAGTATACGGTTGGTGACATTAGGAATTACTATGGGAGTCTATACGACAGATGGGGTCGACAATACCCTGATTTTGAAGAATTTCTGCGAACCGTGTTGGTGAGTGTAGATTCCAACGGACTCGATTGGTATGCGAAGAAGCTGATCTCGGAAAACGCTGCGCGGAAAGTCGTGGTGATGGGCCACACTCATAATTCCGTATCCGAAAGTGAGTATAAGAACGACGGCTGTTGGTGCATTCCCAGCGCATTGGGCCACAGCGACGCAAAGCCGAGTTACGTGGAAATTGTCGGAGATAGCGCGACCCTGATCTCCTGGTAGCCGCGTGGGAGCGAGGGGGCCAGTCTGCCCTTGACTCATTTTGTAGGCTGAAGATTTCGTGCCGCCATACCACGGAATCCCACATCGAACCACGGGTCAGCCGGAAATAAGTGTGATATCCTCACGACTCTGGGGTATAAATGTGGTTTGTCCCCCGTCTTTGGAGCTTACAGACGGGTTATTATATCTCACCAACGGAGCATTCCATGCTGTCTCGCGATGAAATCATAGAGAAGGCGCATGAGTTGGATTTCGAAGATATCGGTTTCACCACCGCGGAGCCGTTTGAATCACAAAGGGAATTACTCAAGGAACGTGAAGCGGAGTACGCCTGGGCCACTGCAAGCGGCCTAGATCTCATGGCCGGCACGGATCCCAAGAACGTACTGCCCCAGGCGCGAACCATTATCGTGCTTTTGGAGGTGTACTTTCGCAAAGCTTATCCTCGGCATCTGGAACCTTTCTTCGGTCGGTGTTACCTCGATGACGATCGAGTCACCAAAGACGGGCTGGCTGTGCGCGTCAAAGCTTTTCGCTCTTTTTTGAGCGAGCATGGCCTTGAATCGAAGGTGCCTTTTCACGTTCCTCACCGACTGGCCGCGGCGCGTGCGGGCTTGGGCACGTTCGGGAAGAACTGCCTCTTCTATTCAAATTCTGTGGCGCGACAAAGCTCCTGGGTTTTGCCCATCGCAGTGGTCGTGGATGCGGAATATGAACCCGGCCGGCCGACTCTGGAAGTGGGCTGTCCTGACTGGTGCAAGAACGCGTGCATCGTCTCTTGTCCCACAGGCGCGCTGAAAGGGCCACGTAAGATCGATCCCCGACGCTGCGTGTCGTATCTCACTTATTTCGGCTCCGGCCTCACCCCGCGGGAATTCAGGGAACCAATGGGGCTGTGCGTATACGGGTGCGACCGCTGCCAGAACGTGTGCCCTCGGAACGCCCCCTGGCTTGCCGCAAATCTGCCGGAGAACGAACGAGTGGCCAAGAAAAGCTCCGACTTCCACTTAGAGAAGCTGCTTCACATGGATCGGCCTTATTTTGAGCAGCGCATCTGGCCGCACATGTTCTATATGTCCGCGAACGATATCTGGCGCTGGAAGATGAATGTTGCCCGCTGCATGGGGAACACGCGGGACACGGAGTACGTGCCGGAGCTGGCCAGGGCGTTTGAAGAAAATGGGGACGAGCGGGTGCGGGCAATGTGCGCCTGGGCGCTGGGCCGAATCGGCGGCAGCGCGGCTCGACGAGCGCTCGAAGCCATCCGGCCCAGAAGCGAAGGCATAGTGGCTGAGGAAATCGATTACGCGCTCGACTTGTGCGATTAGCGCCAAGGGAAGGCTGAATCCGGATCCGTAAACTTCGAGGCTCTGACCGGGAACCAACGCCACTTGTTTGGCTTGGCGGTCTGCAAGATCCTCTCCTGTGGAGTATCGGACCGCCGTAGCCAAATCACTTAGCGTGAGCTGAGGCACGGTGAATGTTCCTGTGGTCCAGGCCGTCCTGTCCCTGTGATCCCCTTCCCACTGACGAGTTCTTTCCCGAACGGTACGAGCCCACACAAGAGCGCACCGAAGCGCTACTCGTCCGAATCTGTCATTTCATGGGAGTGACGGAGGCTGGTGTTACTCTGAAGTTGCGCCACGAACCCAACAAGCTCTGGTTGGTGAATGAAAAGGGCCAGTGGCTGCCCGGCCCTGCCGGCACGTACGCTCAGTCCCGCGGCCGATATATTATTACCCTGGACACCGATGAACTCTGCGAGCCCACCGGCTTGGTCGCGACCCTCGCTCACGAACTTGCCCACGCGCGGCTCCTCGGAGAAGGCAGGTTGAGAGGTCGCCACCATGACGATGAGCTGCTCACGGATCTGACAGCGTTTTTCCTCGGGTTCGCGATCTTTGTTGCCAATTCGCCCCGCGTCTGGGTTAGCCAGTTTACCAAGTGGCCTCGAACGCGGGTCAACAAGCCTGAATACATGACTGCGCCAATGTATGGCTACGCATTGGGGCACCTGGCATGGTTCCAAGGCCGGCGCAAGCCGTCCTGGGCCAAATACTTGGGCAGCCACGTCATCAATGACTTCAAGCGGGCCAGTCAGTTTCTATTCAAGATAGAGGACTCCTCGTTTCGTCCTGGTCCGAGGCCGGGAGACCCTCCGACCATACCCGCCAGGGTCGACACGTAGAAACGGCCCCACGTCTGTCTCGGGGTGGGGCTGATGCTTGCCCGGTAAGCTCTCCTCGCGAGTCTCACTATCGCGGGGCTGCCCAAAGCGCTCCATTTCATGAATGTAGTGTTCCTCGGCCTTTCAAAGGATGGCAGGCGCGGTGCGTGGAAAAAGGTCTTGACAGCGCGTCGGGCATCATTTACTGTTTTGCTAATTGCCGAAATGGAATCGCGGCCGCGCTGCTGTGACTCCTGATCGTCAGCCGGGCAATCGGGAACGGTTGCCCTTTTCTCTTGTGATCGATCAAAACCCTCTACCGGAGCGGTAGAGGACCGGCAGAGCCTGCCCCGGACTCGATCCGAGGGCCGCCGGTGGCCACCAAGGCGGTCGAACCCCGCGGACGCGGGATGGAGATCGGGCGGCGGAAAAGCGAAAGGTGACGGAGAACAAGCAATGGCTCCTGAAGAGAAGGCCCCTGTGGCAGGAACTCGCGTTGGAGGACAACCGCTAAGTATGGATGCTTCCGAGTCCTGTGCTGCCTCGCGAACGAACGGCCTGGCCGGAATGCTCAGGGAGTGGGTGGCGATCGCATACTGGAAGGCGGAATGGAAGCCCCTTGCCTGGATAACGACAATATTTCTCATCTGTTATTACTTGCCGGTGGGGAATGCGCGGTTCGATAACGCGGTCATGGAAGCGTTCCATCTGGTCAAATGGTACGCGCAGGAACACGTGCTTCTGTGCCTTGTTCCCGCATTCTTCATTGCCGGCGCGATTGCGGTCTTTGTGAGCCAGGAAGGGGTAATGAAATACCTGGGCCCGACCGCCCCAAAGTATATTTCCTATCCGGTTGCATCGGTTTCAGGGACGGTGCTTGCGGTATGTTCCTGCACCGTGCTCCCCCTGTTTGCGGGAATCTGGATGCGGGGCGCCGGGTTGGGGCCCGCGACCGCTTTTCTCTACTCAGGGCCTGCGATCAATGTGCTGGCGATCATACTCACCGCGCGCATCCTTGGCATTGAATTGGGCATAGCGCGCGCCGTGGGAGCGGTAGCATTCAGCGTGGTGATCGGCTTGCTGATGCGCTTGATCTTCAGAAAAGAAGAGCAGGAGCGAGCCGACGCTGCCGCGGCCGTCATAATGCCTCAGGCCGATGAGGCGCGTCCTCTCTGGAAAACAGCGGTCTATTTCGCGCTCATGGTGGGGATCCTCGTTTTCGCGAATTGGGGTAAGCCCACGGAAACAATCGGCCTTTGGTATGCGATCTATTCTTCAAAGTGGTTTGTCACCGCGGCGCTTGCAGCTCTGTTTGCTGTTGCTCTTGTGGCTTGGTTCGATGTGTCCGCGTTGAAAGTGTCAATCTCCGGAGCGATCGTGGGAGCGCTCGCTCTCGCGTTTCCGTCCGAGCCTCTGATTCCTTACACCGCAGGTGCGGTCTTGCTCTCTCTGGTGACGACCACCTCCAACGGTGAGACTGAAGAATGGTTCAACGAGTCATGGCAGTTTGCCAAGCAGATCATCCCTCTTCTCCTGATCGGCGTTCTGGTTGCAGGATTTCTCCTGGGTCGGCCGGATAAGGAAGGGATGATTCCCAATGTTTGGGTGGCAGGGCTGGTCGGCGGGAACTCGCTTGGGGCCAACGTGTTTGCTTCGATCTTCGGCGCGTTCATGTATTTCGCCACTCTAACGGAGGTCCCGATCGTTGAAGGCTTGATAGGGAGCGGCATGGGCAAAGGTCCGGCGCTTGCTTTACTCTTGGCCGGGCCGGCGCTCTCGTTGCCGAGCATGTTGGTGATCCGCAGCGTGATGGGTACGAAGAAAACCGTGGTATTCATCGCGCTGGTGTGCGTTATGGCCACGATCTCAGGGATGATTTTCGGAGCAGTTGTAGATTGATCGAAAGCGGGTCTTAGGACGCGCGAATTGTCTTAAAGGGAGAATACTTCAGCGGCAGTGGACTTCCGGCGGATCTTGTGTAACAACTTGCGGGGCCCGCCGCGGGAATACCGAGCAACGGAGGGAAGAATGAAAGTGGAAATCTTGGGTGTCGGTTGCGCAAAATGCGACAAGCTCTACGATCTTGTGACCGACATTGTGAAAAAGAGAGGAATAGACGCTGAAGTTGCGAAGGTGGAAGACCTGAAAGTCTTTTCGCAGTATGGGGTCTTCATGACACCCGCGTTGGTGATCAACGGCGAGGTGAAGGTAGCGGGCAAGACGCCTAAAGAATCGGAGATTCTCGCGTGGCTCTCGGCTTGAGTTGTACAGAGCGCCCAGCCATTGATGTTTGTAACTGAAGAGGAGGTTGAGCTGAATGACGAAAACGACTGTATGTTTAGTTAGTTGCGCCCTGATGATTGTTCTCGGAGCAAGTGGCGCGTTTGTCGACGCCGCGGAGCCGCAAATCAACTTACAAGCTCTCGCTGCCAAGAAGATGCCGGTTCTCTTGGAGTTCGGCAGGGGCTGGTGCATTCCCTGTAAATATATGAAGCCGATCTTGGAAGACATGGCCAAGGTTTACGGGGGCCGAGCCATTGTCACGACGGTTGACATGGACGCGAACAAAGATCTGGTGCGGCAGTTCAGGATTCGGATGATGCCGACCCAGGTCTTTCTCACGCCGGACGGCAAGGAGTTCCTCAGAAACGAGGGAACTCTTGAGCGCGAGCAGATAATGAAAATCTTTGCGCAAATGGGTCTACCTGCCCCCGGCGCCCAGGGACCCACGAGGGCTGCCGCCCCGCCACAGACGCCTGTGCGCCAGTAAGAGCGCAACCGGTAGCCCGGATGATTTGATCGGGCAGCGTGGATTTGAGCTAAGGAGGCGGAAGATGGAGTCGATTTTTGCCGTGGTTCAACAGTGGGTATCTTCCGGAAGTATCTGGCTTGCAGCCGGGGGATCGTTCATCGGCGGAGCTTTGACAGCCATGAATCCATGTGTGTTGGTCATGGTGCCGCTGCTGATCGGCTTTATCGGGGGCATGGACGAGAATATGACCGCGTGGAGGTCCTTTCTATTCACGCTGGTATTCATTTTGGGTTTCAGTGTTGAGCTGGCGGTTCTGTTCACCGTGGGATTGGCCGCAGCTCCGTTTCTTCAGTCCGAGTATATGGTTTACGTGATCGCGATTATATGCGTGCTGCTCGGATTGCATTTTATGGACCTATTTCATATCCAGCTCCCTCTTTCCCAGGATAAGCTCCCAAAATACACGGGCGTCTTGGGCGCGGCGCTCTTCGGCTTCATGTTCGGGCTCGTGTCGCTACCGTGCACCGGGCCCGCGTTGTTGCTAATCGTAAGTGTTATTCCGGTCAAGGGTCCTCTGTTCGGCGGCGTTATGATGCTTTTCTACGGCATAGGTCATTGTCTCCTGATTCTTGCGGTGGGGACTTCAGCGGGCGCGGCGCGGCATCTCATCGGATCTCGGAAGATGCATTCGGCCAATTTGTTTGTCAAACGAGCGGCCGGCGCCCTTTTAGCCGGAGTCGGCGTCTATATCGGTGTGGGCGCGCTCTTTCCCAGCCTGGGCTTTGGCCTCTAGGGCCGGAGGCAAGGGTGTTTCGAAAGCGAGGGAAACATGAAAACTGAGAAACGCCTATCGTTACTGGATAGATATCTGACGCTCGTTATCTTCCTTGCTATGGCATTGGGAATAGGGATCGGTTACGCGGCTCCGGCGGTTACGCAGTTTATCGCCGGGCTGCAGGTCGGCGTGACGTCTATCCCAATCGCAGTCGGGCTCATCCTGATGATGTACCCGCCGTTGGCGAAGGTGAAGTACGAGGAGATGGGCAAGGTCTTTCGCAACACCAAGCTTCTTGTTCTTTCTCTGGTTCAGAATTGGATTGTCGGCCCGGTGGTCATGTTCATCTTGGCTATTCTGTTCCTGCACAATTACCCCGAATACATGATCGGAGTCATACTCGTGGGCCTGGCCCGCTGCATAGCGATGGTGATCGTATGGAACGAATTGGCGGAAGGCGACCGAGAGCTTGCGGTAGGGCTTGTGGCCTTCAATGCGGTTTTTCAGGTGCTCTTTTATGCAGTATACATTTACATTTTTGTCACGGTGCTGCTGAACTGGCTCGGACTGGTGAAAGGTCTCAATGTTGAGATTTCCATGTGGGACGCGGCAATTACCGTCTTCATATACCTAGGGATTCCGTTCCTAGGTGGGATCGCCACTCGATTTAGTCTGATTGCCGCGAAAGGAAAAGACTGGTACGAGAATATCTTTATTCCGAAAATCAGCCCCGTTACCCTCGTTGCGCTCCTGTTCACCATCGTAGTCATGTTTTCCCTGAAAGGCGAGGTGATCATCGAGCTGCCGTTGCACGTGCTCTTGGTTGCGCTGCCGATGGCCTGCTACTTTTTCATCATGTGGTTCGCAACATTCTTCTTCGCGAGGAAGGTGGGTGCGGATTACGGTCAGACCACAGCGGTTTCCTTCACTGCCGCCAGCAACGACTTCGAGCTGGCAATAGCGGTGGCGGTCGCAATCTTCGGAATAACCTCCAATCAAGCTTTTGCCACGGTTATCGGACCTCTTATCGAAGTCCCCGTGCTCATCAGCCTGGTGAATGTGGCTTTCGCGTTCAAAAAGCGATACTTCGGATGAAGGAGAGGATGCGGCGCCCCCGCCCCGCGGGGGAACCGCACGGATCGAGGTTTTTTTCTGATTGATCCGGCTACTCCGAGTTGCGTGAGGACACCACACCCAATCCTCCGAAGCGCTCCAAATACCGCGACCCATGCGGTTCATTTCATTCACCGCATCCTACGGGCGGGCTGACTTGACTTATCACGTCGGCTGAGGTAGCTTGCGGGCTCCGATAGGTCGGACGGATGCAAGAAGCCGGTTTGGCGGGATGTTTTGAGATTGGGGCTGAGTATAGGTTACGGTATGGGCCATAAGAAGCCTGTGAAATGCCTCATTGTCTTTTTGGTGATCCTCTTTGCTTGGGGCGGCTGGGCTCCTTGTCCGAAGAGGCAGCCAAGCGCTGCTGTGAAAGCCGCGCTCTCCGATCATGTTCGAGCGGCTTCGCAGGCAGTCGTGGTCACCGACAATTACAACAACTCGTCTTCGCGGTTCGGCAAGCATCGTCCGTGTTGTTGTCGACACGCGATGCCGTGCGCCCGGAAGTTGCCGCCAATGATTGCTTCGGCCAGGATCTGGCACGCTCAGGATTCTCAACGCGCATCGGACTGCACGGGACTTAATGGTTCCGTGCCTGACGGAATATTCACTACTGCCAAGCCTCCCGTGATCTCTCCGGATGTCTCTTTTCTCCACGCAAGCCTCAGAACGGCGATCCTGTTGATTTGAGAGGCCCTTCCCGACTGGAATTGCGCCACTTAGCCCGAACAAGTATTCGGTCATCGGGCAGTACCGCGGAATTGCCGCGCGGACAACCCGCACATGCGACATAGTCCGTTGCATGAAGATGTTCCGCCACGAAAAAGGCGGAGCTTGCCCATGCAATCGTCGAAGAGGAGAATGAAAGGTGAGCGACCAAACCGGAGCCGAACGAAAACATACTCGAATTGTTTCGTTTCCCGCACCCCAGGATCATCAGATCGAGAGAACCGACGTCAGCGCTGATGACCCTGCGCCATCAAAGAGGGGCTTTGCAGCAAGATACATCCGACCATTTTTGAAAGCGACCGGCTATATGCTTTTTCTTTTCATCGCCGTAGCTCTCATTCTAATGGGTTTAGAACAAACGGCCAAATACGCGCTCAAGAGGTCTCATTTCGGCCAGGCTTACCCGGATGATTTTTCAAAGGTCCGTCTCGATTTCACAAGACCGGTGTCTTACTATGATTACGATTTGTCGCCCGGTGTGTGTCTTATTTACAATCAACAACGTGGAAACCGGCTGGAGTACGCCAACAATGCGGGATTTAGAGAACCCAGGCCCATTATGCCGGACAAGCCGGACGATGAATTTAGAATTTTTCTTACCGGCGGGTCCACGGCGTTCGGGCTCGGGTCTTCAGGGCAAGCGGCCGCTCTCACGGACTATTATGAGGTGGAATATCGCGAAACAATCTCTTACTTTATGGAGAGAATCCTGAACGCGAGCGCGCCGATTCAGGGCAAGACCATAAGAGTTTACAATACAGCAGTCTGGGGCCACTCGTATCAACACTTGTTAACGCGGTATCTTGTAAAACTGCGCCAATTTAGCCCCGATCTTATTGTATCACTCGATGGTGTGAATGAAATAGCCCAAGTCAGCAGGCCGGCAAAGGACTGGAATTACTTCAAAGAGGGACAGTACAACAACATAATTGGACAGATCTTTTCATATGACGCGCCGGGGCTTTCGTCGTACCTCACTTTGTGGCTCAAGAATAACTCTTACCTCATGACTCTTTTCTGGTCCGGAAACGATCTGTTTCAAAACTTTTCCCACAAAGCGCACCCGAACAGAGGCGCGCCTCAGGACAGCGAGGAGTTCAAACTGGCGCAGAGCATGAGCCGGGATGAACGGTCCAAGATGCTGACGGAGAATGTCTCCACGGTGGTTCGCATGGTCGAGAACTACCATAGCGTTTTGGAAAACGACGGCGTTCCGCACATTTTTGCGCTTCAGCCTCTTCTTTACCTAAGCCAGAAGCCACGGCACGAAGTGGAGAAAAAAGTTGAGGCGGTCGCGGAACACCAACAATCCTATGATGTCCCCGCCGCTCACGGCTACAAATACATTGTTGACCGAATCGCGCACAGCGCGGCAACCAAAGGGTACTTTGTGGCCGACTTCTCCGATTATTTCGACGACGTTTCGGAATGGGTGTTCACGGATTGGTGTCACTTGACCGCGGGAGCGAACTACCTGATTGCAAAAGAGCTTGCAAATCTTGTTAAGGAGCAGTTCTTCAAGAGGTCTCTGAGTGAAGGTGACGCGGTTGAAGCCAAAAATAGCTTCTTCTGGAATTCCGCGCTTACGGCCCGAATCCAGCACGCTCCGCCTGCAGACCGACAGGATAATGAATCGAAAAACATTTTGGGCGGATACCCGGCGCCGCCGGTATATGAGTCAAGAGAAGTCTCTCTTCATGAGCCGCTGGAAGTGATACTCGACCTGACGCATGATTTCACCCTGAGCCGTTTACGGGTATTCTGGGCGGATGACGCTTCCGTCCCTGAAGAATGGGCCGTGGATGTGTCAATGGACGGCAAAGAGTGGAAGGAGTGGGCTTCCGGAACGAACAAGAGCGTGGATCATTACTCACTATGGCCCGGGTACGATTATTTTGCCGCAACGCCTGTCCGGGCTCGCTACCTTAAGTACAGGCCGGTCAAATTCGAGGAACGACGTATCCGGTTACGGTCACTCAACGTATATAGGTAATCGCCAGTCAGGCTGATGCTATGGCCGAGACCAAACTTAATTATCGCGCCCCTTGCGGCCTCACGACTTGACCACTTCATCAAGAGTCCGGAGTTATCGGAACCTCTACTGTAACCCTATCCGTCAGAGGACATGGCCGAGACGCGTGTGAATCCGAAGGTAAAGAAGGCTCTTTACGACGCTCAATCCTCCAGGATCAGTAGCCGGATACGGTGGCGCGCGTAGTCGCGTTCGTCGTTGTTGCGCTCGGCAACGAACAACAAGACCTTGTGGTCCGTCTTCAGATTCACCTTCATCGGCGCAATCTGTTTCGGCTCGGTGGTGTTGGTTGTCTGCCCGGACATTTCGGGGGGGGCGGCTCGTGATTTCACCATTGATGAGTAAGGCGCAGCGGTCTATGAGTTCGTCCAATCCATAGGCCCCCAGGGTCCCGACCAAAAAATCAAAGGCTTAGGTCAGGCCCCTGCCTGACCTTTTCTCTTGAGCGGCAAGGTTTGCCTACGTAATTGCCCACACGAGGTTATTGCGCCTGACGCCGGGATGGTCGTTTCACCAAGAGCGAGACTCCCCAGTTCCCGCGCGCGGTTTCGTTTTTCGATCCACTGGAATTCCCTTACACTTCTCCCACGAATCGAGGGGCAGAATATTCCCTAGCGCTGTCGAGGCTTCCTCAATCGACAAGGTCTTCCCATATATTAAGGATACGCCCTAAAAAGTATCTTACGCCCATGTCATCCGTGACGCAAAATGAGAAGGAGCGCGTGCGTTGCTTCGTGAAGAGGAGTCCATTGCTTCGCGACTGCAGGGTCTGCCTGTGGTGGGCCTGTCTCTAACGAATGGCGCCGTTTTCGGGGGGGTTGACATGGGGGCTTAGGCGGATTATTATGATATATACGTATACACAGAGAAGAGGCGCATCATGAAGAAGTTCAACCTCTCCGTCCCGGATCATCTCGCGGAAAAGATCGAGCAACGGCGAGAACAGCTCGGGAGTCTTTCCGCAATCTTTCAACAAGCCGTCGCGGCAAGGATTAGGCGAAAGGAAGAATTCGAGGAACGACTGAAAGGAGACGAGGACATGGAAAAGATCATCGAGCGATTGAAGAGAGAGAAGGCCGGGTTGCAGACAGACTACCGCAAAAAAGGCGCGGAAGAGGGGCTCCGATGGGCAAAGGCCGCATCGTACAACGAGCTGGAATATGCTCGCAGGTTTGACCCGACCGATGAGGAGGGGCTCTACGATCCTGCCATACCTCTTCACGACGATCTCCTCGGGCATTATTTCATCGATGCGCTGGAAGCCGATCCGTTTACGAATCCTGAATGGGACGAGGATGAGCTTAACGAGTTCGCCAAGCGATGGCTCCAGGGATGGCTGGAGGCCGTGAAGGATTTCTGGGCCCAAGTCGAAGAAAGGCTCTGACACTCGGCCGGTCTTGGAATTTTGACGGATTAGGCAAATAGGCTCACGGTCATGGAAATCAACGAAAAGGGAACAATGGTGGCATGAGATGAAAAATCCGACGCAGATGAGGAGCATGGCGCTGCGCGAGTATCTGAAGTCGTTTTTTCACTACGCGGGCCTTCGGTCCTTTGCGGCTGTGGGACTCTTGATCGCGCTGGGCTTTGCAGAGGGCGTGGGTCTGTTGTTGCTGATACCCTTCCTGCAATTGATCGGTATCACCGATTCGGCTCCGACAGGCATTGCCCTTGTTGTGAGCCGAGTGTGGCAGGATACGGGGCTTCCGCTGAGCCTGCCCGCGGTCCTGTGCGTGTGGGCGGCAATCGTTTCACTGTGCGCGGTGATGCAACGGTGGTCCACCCTGCTCAACTCAAGGGTGTCCCATGCGTTTACTCGCGGGCTGCGCAACGAATTGTGCGAGCGCATGGCTCGTGTGCAGTGGCTGCGCTTCACGCGTGAGAAACAGTCTGAGATCAACCACGTTGCCACCGCGAACCTGAGTTCGGTCGAAACCGGCACGTACGGGTTGTTTGTTGTGATCAGCACGTCCCTAGTGGTGGGAGTCCACATTGTGATCGCGTTCAGCCTGTCAGTCCCTATGACGTGTGTCGCGCTGGGGGGGTCAGCAGTCCTATTATTGATCCTACGGCCGCTCAACCGTCAATCATATCGGTTGGGGGAGGATTGGCGCAGAACCATGAGCGACTTGTACGGCCTGCTCATGGACCACCTCAGCGGGATGAAGCTGGCGAAGAGTTTCGGGGCTGAAGAGCGCCACATCAAAAGTTTCACCGTCTTGAGTTGCGACCTGGAGGGTCAGGCGAACCGTTTTGCCGGCGTTCTTGCGTCTACGCACATGTGGCACGAGATCGGCAGCGTAGGAGTGCTTGGGTTGTTTTTCTACGTTGCGGTGGAATGGCTTAAGATTCCAGCCGCGACCTTGCTCATCCTGGTCTATCTCTTTGCGCGGATCGTGCCCCAATTCTCGTGGATGCAGCGCACTTGGCAGACGCTTCTCAATACGCTGCCCGCATATGCGGCCGTGCTCAAATTGTTGGAGAGCTTCGGCGACGCGGAGGAACCCCGGCCCTCGGGCCCTGTGCGTCCGCTTGAGCTGAACAAGGGAATAGAGTTCCGAGGGATCTCTTTCCGGTACGATAAGAGCGAGACGCGTTCCGTGCTGGAAAAGATAGACCTGTTTTTCCCCGCGCTTAACACCACGGTAATCCTTGGCCCTTCCGGTGGAGGGAAGAGCACACTTGCGGATCTGCTCATCGGACTATTGGAGCCCGATGAGGGGGAGATCCTCATCGACGGGAAACGGCTTGAAGGCGATCTGATCCATGCTTGGCGCAGATCGGTTGGGTATGTGCCTCAGGAGAGTCTCCTCTTTCACATGACCATTCGAGAGAATCTGCTTTGGGCCGATCCGACCGCGACAGAGGAGGACCTCAAGGAGGTTCTGAAGCTCGCGGCCGCGGATGAGTTCATTGCCCGACTGCCCCACGGCCTGGACACGCCGGTGGGGGATCGAGGGGTAAGGATTTCCGGAGGCGAACGTCAGAGGATCGCTCTAGCCAGGGCGTTATTGCGCAAGCCCACGGTCTTGTTGCTCGACGAAGCCACAAACCAGCTTGATCCTGAAAACGAGAGACGAATCCTGGATGCGCTGGAAGGACTTCGTGGAAAAATGACGGTAATCTTCATCTCACATCGGCTTTCCGCGGCGCGCTGCGCGGATCGGATCGTGACAATTGACAGGGGACAAGTGCTCGACACCGCGGCGAACGAACTCCAAGGCGGTTTCCATAACAAGATCAGGGCCATCATGTGAACTGATGCGCATTCATATTGGAAAGAAGGCGCGCCCTCTGAGCCGCGATGGGCGAGGTTTAGAGGGAGAGACGCATCTTCGCCCTAACAATTCGAAAGCTTGGAGATGAGGGCCCTTCCGTCTTGGAGGGGCCCTCCGCGGAAGAGGGCCCACCGGCGTTTTGATTGGGACAACGTCACCGGTTTGAACGCCGCTTATCTTGTCTGGCTCGATTGTGAATGAAGGTGGGGGGATAGGAGCGCCTCGGTCAGAACATAGGCGGCTTGGAGCGCCTCTGTAGGGCAAAGCGGAAAACATTCTTTGCAGTTCCAGCACTCCTGAGCGGCCACCTCAGGAATGAAGCTGATCTCTCGACTTGCGCCTCGGTTAACGAATCCAACTGCGTGCTTCTTCTTAACTTCAGCGCAGTATCTTACGCAAAGACCACAATGAATGCAGAAGGAAGCCTCTTTTTCAAAACGGTCCCGGTCTGCGCCATACTCTTGAGCCAACTCCTGCAAGTCAAAGGCATCGGGAGCGTGAGCCAGCAGCAGCTCCAAGATCGTTTTGCGAATTCGATCTATCTTCTCCGACCGGGTGGTTACAACCAAATCCTTGGCTACCGGGTAAAGGCAGGAAACCACTAGTCTTGTCCAGCCGCGCATATCCAATTCCACCAGGCAAAGCCGACAAGCCCCATAGGGCTCCAATTTCTCGTGGTGGCACAGTGTTGGAATAGATATCCCCGCGCTGCGCGCCGCGTCCAGGACGGTCATCCCTTCTTTTGCTTTCACTTCTATTCCGTCAATCCGAAGAAGGATTTCGCTCATTTTTGCTTTCTCTTTCTGACGATAGTCCTGGCTTCTTCAGGAATAGGAGGCGGAACAGGTTCGCCTGAGATCTTCCTCACCGCATCATAACGGGGAGGGCACACTTCAAAGCAGGTTCCGCACTTTGTGCATTTCTCCTGGTCAATGATATGAATCAGGCTCTTGCCGCCTTTGATCGCGTCGGACGGGCATTTCCTATCACAAATCGTGCAGGCTCGGCACTTCTCCGGGTCAATATGGAAGGCGATCAGCTCCTTACAGGATAGAGCCGGGCATCGCTTCTCCTTTATGTGGGCCTCATACTCATCTCTAAAATACTTCAGCGTGCTGAGAAAAGGGTTAGGGGCGCTCTTACCTAAGGCGCAAAGGGAAGCCTCGCCGGCTACCTCGGCTAACTGCTCCAAGAGTTCGATATCCCCCTCTCTTCCCTTTCCTTGAGTGATATTTGTCAGAGTCTTGAGCATCTGCCGGATGCCTTCGCGGCAGGGGACGCATTTGCCGCAGGATTCATCCGTAAGGAAGTTAAGGAAGTACCTGGCCACATCAACCATGCAGGTATCTTCGTCCATAACGATCATCCCACCGGATCCCATCATAGACCCGGCCTTGGTCAGTTCATCAAAACCAACCGGCAAATCCAACAGTTCCTCAGGGAGGCATCCGCCGGACGGTCCGCCGGTCTGCACTGCTTTGAACTTCTTGCCTCCGGGGATTCCACCGCCGATCTGGTAAATAATGTGTCTTAGGGTACCACCCATGGGCACTTCTACGAGGCCCGTGTTGTTTATCTTTCCGACCAGGGAAAATATCTTCGTGCCCTTGCTGCCATCAGTTCCAAACTGAGTAAACCAGTCTGCCCCGTTGTTGATGATGAGCGGCACATTGGCCCATGTCTCGACGTTGTTCAGAACGCTGGGTCTACCCCAGAGGCCCACGACGTTGGAGCGGATGTACTTGGGTCTCGGCTCTCCCGCCCTACCTTCCAACGCCGTCATCAGAGCGGTTGATTCACCACAGACGAAAGCGCCCGCTCCCTTGTGCACCTTAACGACGAAATCAAAGCCTGAGCCGAGGATATCTTTCCCGAGAAGGCCATACTCCTCGGCCTGCTTGATGGCGATGGTCACGTTTTCTACCGCCAAGGGATATTCCTGTCTGACGTAAATGTAGCCCTCGTGGGATCCGACGGCATAGGCGCCAATAGTCAACCCCTCGAGGATCGAGTGAGGGTTTCCCTCAAGGAGGGCCCTATCCATGAATGCTCCCGGATCACCCTCATCCGCGTTGACAATTACATACTTTATCGGCTCCGGAGCGTTACGCGATCCTTCCCACTTCCTCCCCGCAGGAAAGCCTCCGCCTCCTCTTCCCCGCAGATTGGATTTCTTGACTTCCTCCAACACCTGGTCGGAGGTCATCTGCAATAGCGCTTTGGCTAACGCGGAATATCCACCAATGGCCAGGTAGTCATCGATGCTCTTGGGATCAATTTTAATGTTACTGCCGATTATGATTCGTTCTTGATTCTTGTAGAAAGGGATATCGTATTCATGGGTTGCCTTTTCGCCTGTGGATGGGTCAACATAGAGCAGACGATCAACAAGCTTCTTCTCCTCTAGGGTCTGAGAGACAATCTCGGGAACGTCTTCAGGCTTTACCTGTAGATAGCAAATCTCCTCAGGATAAATAACCACAACGGGCCCTCTCTCACAAAATCCGGGGCACCCGGTTCCTTTGGTATCCACCTCTGCCTTTAATCCCTGTTTTTCAATCTCCGCTTCAAAGGCAGATAAGACCTCGCCTGCGCCAGAGGCAAGACAACCGGCGCCCACGCATATTGAGACGCAGGGCTCGTTTGGGTCTCTCCGGGATCGTATTTCTTGTCTGATTCTCTCCAAATCGTCAGGGGAGTTTATCCTTGCCATAATCGTCCCTTACTCATAATTCTTTACCACGTCCGCTGTCTCTGCCGGCGACATCTTACCGTGAGTCTTTCCATCGATCTCCACCACCGGTCCTAAAGCACAGCAGCCGAGGCAGTTAACGGTCTCCAGACTGAACTTTAAGTCCAGGTCCGTTTCGCCCGGCTTAATTCCCGTCAGGCCTTCCACTGTGTCGAGCACACGCGAGGCGCCTCGAACATGGCACGCGGTTCCCACGCAGATGTGAATTTGATGGCGCCCCTTAGGAACCAAACTGAAGGCTTTGTAGAAGGTGGCGATATGTTGAATCCGGGTCATAGAAACTTGCAATCTTTCAGCGACCCTCTCCAATGCCTCCCTGGGAAGCCAGTTGTTTTCCGCCTGAATGTCCAGTAACACCTGAATGAGATAACTGGGCTCGCAGCCGTGTTTGTCAATTATCCGGTCGATTCTGTCTTTGTCCATAGCCTCTGTCCTATTCCTTCTCCCGATCCATCGCCTGCTTCTTCGTCTCATGCGAGAGCAAAGCACTTCCGGGTTTCATCGTATCGGACCAGGCCTTGCCTCGATGAAACGCTCAAATGCCTGGACACCTCTGACGGGGTTAGGCCCAACCTCTTAGCCATTTCCGCCGTTGGAAGAGGTCCTTCCCGCAGCAGTGACACAATTTGGCTCACGGCCAATTTATCGGCGATGGTTTCATCGAACAACCGCTTCAGCTCGTCACTGGCGAAAAATTTGCTATATTCCTCTTCCGGCATAGCAGGCAGCCTCAGTCTTTCCCTCTCCACCAGTCTGATGTAAGGGATAAGCCGCGTGACCGCTTCCAGCTTAAATTGCAATTCCTTTTCGTCCAAGCCTTCAGCTTGGCCGATGGGTCCCAGCGCCTTCACCTTCTTGACGAAACCATTGACCCCTTCCACAAAAAGGTTGGCTTCACTGCCGGACATAAATTCGATAGTCAACCTTTCCGGCTTCAGCCCTATGTGCTCCAGCAATTTCTTGGCCAAGTTCACCATAGTTAAGGCGTGGTAATTCCCGTGAGTAATATAGTTACATTCATTTAGGTGGCACGCGCCGATGAACACCCCATCCACTCCCTTTGAGAAAGCCCGGAATACATGCGCCAGATCCACCCGTCCGGAACACATGACGCGAATCAGTCTCATTTCGGTTGTATATTGACTTCTGGAAACTCCAGCTAAGTCGGCTGCGCCGTATGCTCACCAATGACATACAAACCCTAAGATTTTCGGCCTAAATTTAACTCCCGCGCTCATATCTTCTCACCTCGTGCTTGGTAATCCAAGGTTTACTCGTTCCGATGTTTCTACACGTCTCCAACCGCAACGTCCATTCGCTGCACGACCTCTTCCTTCGGAAACGCCGCGTCGATTGCGCTCAATAGCTCTTCGTCGGTGAAGTGCTTCAGCACGATGGCAGACGTGGCGCACACCGTGTTGCAGACACCGTCTCCTTTACAGAGGACAGGATTGACCCTGGCCTTTCGGCCGCGGGGTGTTTCCACAAACTCTATGGCGCCATAGTTGCACACCGTTATACATGCTCCGCACGAAACGCATTTATCCTCATTCACGGTGCAAACAGAGCCGGAGGCTACAACTATATCATGTGAGAGAAGCGTTAAGGTCCGGCCCGCAGCTCCATAAGCTTGGTTGATCGTTTCCTGTATGAACTTGGGATAGTGAGCCAACCCGCACACATATACCCCTTCCGTGGCAAACTCAACGGGCCGCAATTTCACATGGGCTTCTTTGAAGAAGCCGTCGGGGTTCAATGTTACCTTGAATAGTCCCGCCATTTCCTTGGTCGCTGTAGCCGGAACAACAGCCGCGGCCAGCGCAATTATGTCGGCGTCCAATTCAAGCTTTTTCCCTAAGATATAATCGGCCGCCGTGACCTTCAGCACGGACCGGCCGTCTTCAGATTGACCGGGCGCCACATGTGGCTTATCCTGCGGCTCATAACGGATGAACTTTATGTCCTTGTTAGAAGCCTCGCGGTAGTAATCCTCGTTGAACCCATAGGTTCTCATATCTCGAAAGAGGACGTAGATGTCCATCTGGGGATTTATCTCTTTCAGTTTCAACGCGTTCTTCACAGACTCGCTGCAACACAACCGGCTGCAGTAATTCCTCTCTTCATTTCTGCAGCCCACGCATTGTATCATCACAAGACTTTTTGCGTTAATTACCCTTTCGTCTCCTTGGGCGATCCGCTCCTCCAGCTCAAGGTGGGTCAATACCCTCTCATCCTCTCCATAAAGGTATTCCACGGGTCTATGAAGATCCGCGCCTATGGCAAGAACCGCTGCGCCGTGTTTTATCTTGGCGTATCCGTTTTCATACTTCACTGAGGTCTCGAAATTGCCCACATAACCTGTGGCGCCCGTGATCGTCGCGCCGTGATAGACATGTATCAAGGGATGTCGATATACCTTTGCTATGAGATCGCGCAAGTACTCCTGAACATCAAGCCCGTCCAGCGTGGAATGAATCTTTCGCGCCATTCCCCCCAGCTCCGCATTCTTTTCCACCAGGTGAACTTCATGTTCTTGGTTGGCTATGGAAAGCGCGCAATTCATGCCGGCAATGCCTCCACCGATCACCAGCGCGGCCTTGTTGACCGGCAGGTCAAATTCTCGTAACGGCTCCAACCGACCGGCTCGCGCTACCGACATCCGGATGATATCCTTTGCCTTCTGCGTGGCCTCGTCCTTTTCTTTCGAGTGGACCCAGGAGTTGTGCTCCCTGATGTTAGCCATTTCAAAGTAGTATTGATTAATTCCCGCCTCCCGAAGTGTATCCCGGAAAAGCGGTTCGAGGGTCCTGGGACTGCATGCGGCGACAATTACTCGATTGAGCCCTTTTTCTTTCGTTACATCCGTTATGCCTTTGGCGGAGTTCGTGGCGCATGAAAACAGTTGCTCTTGAGCATAGACAACGTTCGGGAGAGTTTTGCAGTATTCGACCGTTTCAGGAACATTCACTATCCTTCCGATATTGGCCCCGCAATGACATACAAATACTCCTATCCTTGGCTCTTCCTGGGACACATCCCTTTCCGGCGGATATATCCTTTCTTTGGCAAGATTCCCTCGTCTGTAATCAAGGAGCTCTCCGATTTGGGATCCAGCCCCACTGGCGCTGAAGACCGACTCGGGGATATCTAGCGGGCCCTGGAAGCCCCCGCTTACAAAAATCCCCGGCCTGCTCGTAGCCATTGGATTGACGGCGTCGACCCTGCAAAATTGGTGAGGATTGAGCTCTATGCCGAATTTATCGGCAATAGACTTCATATCAACAGGAGGATTCAATCCGACGGACAACACCACCATGTCGAACTCTTCTTCCTTTACACCGTCTTCGTTTGTAGAATATCGCACGGTGACGTTCTTGGTTTCGGTATCTTCCCTCACTATTGATGCGTAGCTTCTGATAAATCGAACCCCGGGAAGTTTCTCCGTCCGCTCAAAGTATCGCTCAAAGTCTTTCCCATATGAACGGACATCGTTATGAAATATTACGCACTCGGCTGCGGCGTCATGATCTTTGGTTACAATCGCCTGTTTCTGCGCATACGTGCAGCATACGGCTGAACAATAGCTGTTTTCGCCGGGTGTAACCCGTCTCGAACCGATGCATTGAATCCACGCTATCTTACGGGGATGCTTTTGGTCGGAAGCACGCAGTATCTCCCCTTGGTACGGACCCGTTGAGGATAACAGGCGCTCATAGTCCATGCTGGTCACGACGTTCGCAAACTCCTCGTAATGATATTCCTTCTTCACCTTTGGATCAAAGGGCTCAAGGCCGGCGGAAAGAAGGATCGCGCCTACCTGTATTTCCCTTTTCTCCGCCGTTTGTTTCAAATCTATTGCGTTATTCTTGCACACTGCTTCGCATATGCGGCATTTATTCTCCTTGAGGTAAAGACAGCTCTCATCAATATACGTAATAAGGGGAATTGCCTGGGCGAAGTATATATGGACCGCCTTGTTCTTAGATATGTCCTGATTATACTGGTCGGGATATTTGGCGGGACAATATTCTACACAAGTAGTGCAACCCGTGCATTTGTTCTCAAGAACGTATCGGGGCTTCCTAGTCAGGGTTACGTGAAAATCTCCTACCTCCCCCTCCACACGGTCTACTTCCGTATAGGTGAGGACCTCTATATTGGGATGCCGGCCGACCTCGACCAGCTTGGGAGCGAGTATTCACATGGAACAGTCGTTGGTGGGGAAGGTCTTGTCCAACTGCGCCATATGGCCGCCAATGCTTGGCGCTTTTTCGACCAGGTAGACCTTGAATCCGGCGGTGGCCAGATCAAGCGAGGCCTGTATGCCGCTGATCCCTCCACCCACAACCAAGACGTCTCCAAGATCGGCGTCTGTAAGGGTTCCGCGGAGTTGCCGGCTTTCCTCATTGAGCATCAAGACTTCTGCCATTTTCTATCACCTCATCGGCCTGCATGCACGGTCGCCCCAAGCAAAGCTGGAAACAATCCGAACTACAGCGTTGTTATCCGCACGTAAGTGAAATAGGTTAGTCCAGATCCAGTTGCGTCTTGCATTGATTACATTTCATCGCGCCACGAAAAACTTTGTTGCCGCATTCGGGACATATATAACGGGCCTCTTCGTCTCGAATCCATTTCTCGGCGCCGAACTGTCGTCGATATGGGACGGCTCGAAGGATAACCTTCTTACCTACCGCCATGGAAAAATCGTCAATGTAGTGACAAGGAAAGTCATTGCATTCATGACACCCGGCGAATCCTTTCTCCCTTGTGCAGTTCCTGATCTCGCACTGGCGACAATGCATAAACCGTTCATCCGATAAGCAGCCGCGGCACTTAATATCTTCTATGGCGAGATTTTCACTATTAGGAAGCGTGCCCTTGCCGGGAGTTCCGCCTTTGTAGAGACTTATCAGCCGCTCCTTCAGTTTAATGTTGTTGTCGCGGTGTGCAATGTAAATGGCGCAGACGCCGCAATAAAGACTGCAAGGAGCAAGGAAATCGGGATTTATCGCCATGGCTTTCGCCTCTTCCGACGGATCGATGTCGTATTTTGACAGGCGCAACATAGGGATCCCTTGTCCCCTAAATCGATTCCTGGATGATCTCCGTGAGGTCCTTCACCTCGATCTTTTCCGCAAGATCCATGGTTACTCTGCTGTCCTCAAGCATGGTAATGCAATAGGGGCAGGAAGTAGCCAGCACTTCGGCGCCAAGCCCAAGAGCCTGTTCTATCCTGAGATCGCAGAACCTCTCACCCTTTTGGGTCTCCATCCAAACTCTGCCGCCTCCCCCTCCACAGCAGAGGCTATCCGAGCGGGACTCAAGCATCTCATTCAGCTCTAAGCCCGGGATCTTCTCTAGAACCTCCCGCGGCTCGTCATATATTCCGTTATGTCGACCCAGGTAACAAGGGTCGTGATACGTTACTTTCTTTCCATAATCCTTTTTGACCTGAAGCCTTCCCGCGTTCACTAACTCGCACAAATATTGCGAGATATGAACTACTTCAAAGTTCACCCTAAATTCGGGATACTCGTTCGTGAAGGTATGGTAACAATGAGGTGAAGAGACGAGGATTTTCTTGACCCCGTTATCGATGAAGGTTTTGATGTTTTCTTTGGCCAGGCGCTTGAATAATTCCTCATCGCCCGTCTTACGGATGCTTTCTCCGCAGCAATTCTCCTTGGGGCCGAGTATGCCGAAGTCGACTTCCGCCGCGTTGAGAATGTTGGCTGTGGCTCGAGCCACCTTTTTCAGCCTGGGGTCATAGCTAAGATAACAACCGGGAAAATAAAGAATGTCCATTCCTTCGGTGAACGGTTTCACGGAAAGGCCTTCGGCCCAAGCAGCTCTCTTTTCGCGATCTTCACCGAAAGGGTTTCCTTGACCGACCAGGCCTGCGTTTATGGTGCGGACAGTCTTGACAGGAGCGGGAAACACCCCATATTCATTGGCAATCCTGCGCAAGGAGACGCCGGATTCTATCTGTCTTACGTCCCGGGGGCATTGCTGGGGACATCGTCCGCAGGTCGTACAGCGCCAGATATCTTCACTTTCGATTTCCGTCAAACCAAACGTCGCCTCTCGGACCAGCTTGCGCATGCTGAAAGCCCTGACTCTGTTCCACGGGCAAACAGTATCGCATAGTCCGCATTGGAAGCACCTCTTGAATGCTTCTCCGCCGCTGGCTTTGATGACATCGATGATCTCTTTATAAGGGGTTACAGTTTCCACCGTGTTCTTCCCTCTTCTTTCGACCGAACGTTTCAGCTCTTCTTTGAGGCCGAAATCCGCGTAACCGTATCCATGACCTTCTCCAAACCGTACTTGTCGATCATGGATTCCAGTCCGACCTCCACGTCTTCCAATTTCACTTCTTCTTCAACTTCTTCTTCCCTTTCTTCGTAGATCAGCGCATCATGAATGCACCACTGAACACACAAGGGCTTTTCCTGGGGCGGGTCGTCCTCGCACATGTCACACTTCAATGGGAGGCCGGAATCGGGTTCCTTGAAAACGTCCCTGGACGGGCAGGAAGCCCTGCAGAAACCGCACTCCTCGTATTCTTTCCCGGCAATCACGTATTTGTCTCTGCCCATGCACTCGGCTGGAGCATACTCACCGGCATACACAGGAAGGTATATATCTCTCAGTGGGTCGCGAATCAGCCGAATGCGTGACCTTGCCGGATTATTGCTGCTGTATTTCGGCGTAGCATGGAACGCGGAGCAGATCATCTCACATGACCTGCACCCGTTGCATTTTTCCACATCGATCTTTATGGACTTGATAATCTTCTTCTTTTTTTCGCCCATGCCCGATACCACCTCTTCAATTAGTTCTTCTCCGTTTCCGGCGAGGTCTCTTTGGAGGAAGCGCCATCGTTATCCGAATAGATCCCTCTCTTTTCGAAGTCTTCGGACACGTAATCCAAACCTAATTCATGCAGAGATTCCTTGGTGGGAATACCCTGATCGTTCCATCCTTTGAATTTGTAATACGTATCCAAGAGTTCCTTTTCGAGTTCGGGAAATCTCTTCTTCCAATGGTTCTCCGGGGGCTTGTCGTCCTTCCTCCTCATGCCTCTTCTTATATTGATGGCCCTCACTAACGTCCGGTATCTCTTCGCCGCTTGCGTTAATTTGGCTTCATCCATATCAATCCCCGCGCCCGATGAGATAAACGCCGGGTAATTATGCATATGGTATGGGGGCTTCAGGGGAAATGATGACAAACCTGAGCACATCCCGAGACCGTCATCAATGTAGTGCATCTTCTCCTGCCAGTCGACGATATCACAACACATTTCAACGGTCGGGTAAAAGGGCATCGACTTTTCTCCACGCGGCTCCCAGTCCAGGAGATATTGCTTAAACTTTTCATCGGGAACTTGGAACCAATCCTTTACAAACTCTTCTCTCTCTTCTCTCGTGGGCCAGGGCGCCTGGGGGAACTGCCCTTCAATCTGAGTGATGTTTATCTTCTCGCCGGTAGCGTACATGAGGAAATAAATGGGATTCAACATTGATAGCTTGAGAGGCAGTTGTTCATGCTTCTTAATATTGTTATGAGCATAGGCCTCCGCGCCCTTGCCAATCTGCCTGGCCGCCCAATAGGTGCCATTGGCTAGAACGTCTCCAATGCCTTCCCGCCGAACAATTTTGTCAAGTAACCAGTAAAATCTCCCCTCATTGTCTGACGGCATTCCCGGGAAGTCATCGTCTGTTAATATGCCGTTTTCGTAAAGCTCAAGGGCAAAGGCCATAACTTGAGGGGTTGAGAATCCGTCCACCCCATACTCCGTAGCGCTTTGGGCGATACCCAAACCGAATTCAAGGTCTGCAAAGGCCGCCATGGTATAAGTAAGCTTCGAAAAGCATTTCATCATGTAGGTCGGAAGTCCGGGAGGAGAGATAGTCGCCCCGCATGTCATCGGACAGTTGTAGCAACTGATCAACCGCGTCCGCATACTATCCAGAGTCTCAGCCCATTGCCTTGCGACCTCTTCATTCCAGAAATCTTTCTGGCGCACCCGTGAATTTCCCCACATGAAATTTTCAGTGTGCCACTTTTCATCATGGACCTTCATCTCTTGGGGCGAGCCAAGCCCCGCTAGAATAGGCATAACGCCCGGAATGGGATTCTCATTGCGAAATTTTATATAGCTCATCACTTCGTTGCAAAGCGCCAAGAACTCGGCCGGTCGGGCGACATTAATGTCCTTTGTTCCACGAACGACGATCGCCTTTACCCCTTTGTCTCCCATAACCGCGCCTATTCCGCCTCTACTGGCGCTGGACCTGCCCTGTTCGATGGAGGCAAAATAGACCCTGTTTTCACCCGCCAGCCCGATAGCAGCCACCTGGGCTCTCGGTTCTTTCAATTCCTGTCGAATAAGTTCCGCAGTTTCAACAGCGCCTCTGCCCTTCAAATGAGTGGCGTCCCGGATCTCCACCTTGTCATTGTTTATCCACAAATAGACCAGGTTGGGGGACTTGCCGCGAAGGATCACCTTGTCGTAGCCTGCGTACTTCAATTCCGGGGCCCAGAATCCGCCCATCATTGAAAACGCCATGAGCAATGTTTGGGGCGAAATCGTGGAAACGATGGTACGATTGCAACCGATGGCAGGTGTGCCACACAAGAGACCGGCGCCGAATATTAAGAGATTTTCGGGGGAAAAGGGTTCGACTTCGGGGGGCACCCTCTCCCATAATATCTTGGCGTTCGTGCCCAGCCCTCCCAGATAAAGCTCGGTGTCTCTTGGGTCCGTTTCTACCCTCTCAATGTTTCCTCGGGTTAAATCAACCTCTAAATTGAACCCTGTTTCTGCGTACCTCATGCTCCTAACCTCTTACACTTGCCTGGCAATATGGCCGTCCGCGCTCCTGTAACCCAAAACATGGCATTTCTTAAGCCCTTGGCAACCCAACCGGGCTTTTCACGACAATATTCCGTTCGAGAGGCTCCGAAGGGCATGCTATTGATTACGGCGCCGGCATCGAGGTCTTCTTCTTTCATGGGACGGATCTGATCATTCGCCGGGTGAACATCCTTTTTCCTCACGCCGGCACGCCTTTGCCGAATGGCCTCGGGGCCCCGGAACTCAGTAGTCTGATGGAGCCGGTTAAACCTTCGTCTCGGCTCCGGGGGGTGTGTTGACCGAGACTTGGCAACATCATTGACATGAATATAACTTATATAAAAACCGTGTCAAGACCTTTTTGCTCTTTTCCAAAAAAAATAAAGCACAGCCGGATGAACTCTGCGGAGCTTCCGCAGCGGCCTAAGAACCGGCGCTCCATCGAGTGATGGTCCTGGTTCCTCAAGGATACCGCGACCGTAGACGCTCTGTTTCCCCACTCTGCCGTTCGTTCAAGACCGGTTTAATCCCGGGGCCCGCGTTGCTGGCCCGGCGTCTGACGGACAGAGCCATGCGCACATCGCTTCGCGAGCGCGGCTCAAAGATCACGCTGCGCCACGAGAAGCCTTCATCCGGCGCCGCGCCTCTCATGGGGAGGATGAAATTCCTCTCGCTTGTTCCGCTTCGGCCCAATGCGCATGGGAGGTCGGGCAACGCGGTCTGGCCGGCGGGGGAGGAGCCCGTCCATAGGGGCCAACGTATGACGGTGTCAGCTTGTGATTTCGCTATGTTATCACTCCCCCGTTCGCCAACCAAATCCATAACCGTCCGAGACGAGAGAAGGTCCCGGAAACATGCGCGATGAAGCGCGAAACGCAAGCAAGGTCATTGGGAGAACGACTAAGCAGCAGTAATTACTGGTACAAGAGCACACTCGCGCGTTATGTACCCCATGCGCAGAAGAAAGTTCTTGACTCTTCGCCATATGAGTGTTACTCGGTTTCTGACGAAAATATGCCGATCATTGTACCCGAGTCCCGGGAGCTTATATTATGGATTATACCGGATTGCCCGGAAGCGCTGTCAAAACGGGGTCCTCCACGAAACGAAGAAGCTCTTCGGCAGATAAGAAGCGCCAGCTTATCATAGAATCCGCGGAGCGCATCTTCGCGGCCCGCGGTTTTCACGATACGGCCATCGCTGATATCTCTCATGATTCCGGGGTTCATGAGGCGTCCATCTTTCAATATTTCAAAACAAAAGAAAACTTGATCGTTACCGTCCCGGAAAGACATCTGAGGGAGACTCTGGCAGGTATCACCGAGCATCTTCAAGGAATGAAGGGGGCTGAGCCCAAGATTAGGAAGTTACTTTGGCATCAGCTCAGAGATCTCTCTGTTAATAAGAGCTACACGTCAATTTTGCTCAGCGAGCTCCGCACCTTACCTGCTTTCTACCAGTCCCCGGCTTATGAAATGATAAGAGAATACAGCGCCTTCGCGGTAGAGGCGATCCGAGAAGGCATACGAGACCGGGAAGTGGACCCTGACGTAGAGGTTATTCTCGTTCTGGAGATGATTTTCGGCGCGATCGACAGCATTGTGTTGCGATGGCTGTTCTTCGGCGATCCCTATGACCCCAATGAGGCCGCGGATGCTCTGTGCTCGCTCGTAAAGGCAGCTATATGGAGGCGTGAACAGCCGACTGGAAGTGAGAATGGCGATGAGCCGACCCGCGGGGAGCTTAGGCGGCGCTCCATCGTGGAAGTTGCCTCGGAAGTATTCGGCAAGAAGGGTTACGGCGGGGCCACGATCTCCGAAATAGCCGGAAAAGCAGGCATAGCTGAAGCTTCCATCTATCAATACTTCAAGAGCAAGGAACAGCTTCTTCTCTCAGTGCTGGGCACCTGGTTCATCGAATTGGCTGACGAGTTGGAGCGTGTCTTCTCGGGCGCGTTGAATCCTTATGAACAGCTCTTATATTTGCTCAGGCGGTGGGCGCTGGATTTTCAGATCCGAGAATCGGAGACCAGAGTTTTAATACTTGAGCTGTACAGAAATCCCAAGTTTTATGAATCTCAAGAATACCAGAATACCCGGCGCTTTACGAAACTGATACGATCCATTGTCGAGGCTGGGCGGCAAAGCGGCCATTTCCGAAAGGATTTCGAAATCAGCTATTATCTTCATCTCGTCCAAGGCGCGTTCGAGCATGAGGCGCTCGCGCGCATGATGCTCTCGAAGAAACAGCCCACAATCGCGAGCACGGAACAGATGATCAACCTTTTGCTCCGGGCCATCAAGGCGTGATTCGGCCGAATGCGGAGCCCACAAGGTTTTTTCGCATGCGTTCCGCGTTACTCCAGGTCTTCGATTCACCGATCTCAGCCTACTCTAACTATCCTTAAAGCTCAACACTGTAGGCTTGTTAGACGCACGGCGAAAGCGATGGCCTATTTACGACCCCGCGCTCCCCGCGAAACCCTGGATCCGGAACGCTATGAACGAAGGTCGGGTATCACGGTTGGAGGTCATCTGCTCAGGTGGTGTCGGCGTTTCCCCGCGCCGCCATACTACAGCGCGGCGTTCGGGTAAGGCGCAATCGGAAGGATTGAGCTTGACCGGGGCCAGTGCGGACGGGTATGCTCGACAAGAGGACACGAGAGGCTTTTTCATCAATATGGCGCTTGAAGTCCCGTGCGCCGTTGATCGCCCGAAAACGAAAAAGGGGAAATTGTTGGCCTTCCGCGACGAAGAACCTATCCCAAAGCTTACGGTCGAGATTGCGGCGCAACGCTATTCCAAAGACAAACTGGAGGCCGCGGTCATCTCGTTGGCCAGGGAATGCCCTTACACTCTCTTCGTGAACGACCGCGAAATCCTGTCCATCGCCACACTCCCAACACACCTCAAAGAGCTTTTTGTCGGCTTTCTGGTGTCTGAAGGGGTCCTGTTGCGTCCGGAAGAAATCCTCGAATGCGCGGTCGATCACGCCGCCCGCCTCCTGCGTGTCGAACTCGATGTGCCGGAAGATAGATTGGAGGGAATGGAAAGTAAGGGCATGCTGACGTCGGGCTGCGCCGGCGGGCTCATTTTTTCAGTGGAGGCCGCAATCACTCGAGGCCAAAGATTCCGCAAGCGCCTCAAAGTCTCCGGCTCGACAATCATACAGAGGATGAAAGAACTTGACCGGCACCCGGGCATTTACAGCGTGACGCGCGGAGTTCACTCCGCCTCGCTGGCGGATGCGGACCAAACTCTTGTGATTCTGGAAGATCTCGGGCGCCACAATGCTGTGGACAAGATTGTGGGCCACTGCTTTCTCAATCATATAGAAACAAGCGACAAATTGCTCCTGTCCACGGGTAGAATCACCTCGGAAGTGCTTATCAAAGCGGCACGCGGCAACTTTCCCATTATCATTTCCCGTTCCAGCGCGAGTTCTGTGGCTATTGCGATGGCAAAACAGCAAGAAATAGATGTTGCAACGTATGTCAGGGCCGGTCGTTTCAACTACTTTGCGCACGGCGGCGCGGATCTGGTCGAAGGGTAGGGGAAGAGGGAAGAGAAGGCGCATGGGGGGAACTTTCCTGCAAGTGGATTATTTCTTTCCTTCTCCTGAGAGTTGGTAGAAATCCCGACGAGGCTGTTCCCGGTCACCCGGATCACCGCCAATGTTCATCGGAAGCGGCATTCCTTGTTGGAGGCCGGTAGCGAGACGAGAAGGACAAGACGCGATTGTTCGGAAACCGGCCCGGCGCCTTCGGGTGGACGTTATGTAAGAATGGTAGGGGACGTGAAATGAAGGTGAATAAAGTTGACCACATCTGTATCGCGGTGAGGAACCTCGACAAGGCTCGCGAGAAATGGGAAGTTCTTCTGGGAAAAGAGGGCCCTGACGACACATATGTGGACGAATCGGAAAAGATCCGAGTAGCCCGGTACTTGATCGGCGGGGTCGGCTTCGAGCTGATGGAATCCACCGCGCCCGAGGGCGATGTCGCAAAGTTCATCGAGAAACGCGGCGAGGGTGTGATGCTCATCAGCTTCAACGTGGACAGCACGCGTGAAGCCATAACTGAGTTGGAGGCCAAGGGATATCCCTTCATCCCTGACGCGCGAGGAGAGAAAGCGCGGCCCTTCCGCGACTGTGAGTTCGCGTTCATCCACCCGAAGGCGCTCAACGGTGTCCTGACGGAATTGATCGATTACCGGTGGGACGAATTGAAGAAATAGCCGTGATCCGACGCTCAAGAGGCGGTACGATTAGCGCAGGCATAAGGCCTCGCCGAGCCGCGTCGGGGTGATGAGCCAACGGTCAGATCTCAGCGACGAAACGAGCATCGGTGGAACGCGGAAATAAGGCATCGCGGGCCGCGCATGTTTAGGCGCGCGTTTCCCCCCCAGTCGGGACAGGCTCCCTGCATAGCTCCGCGATACGAAGCGCAGAATCCTATTTTCCGTCAAAGAGCAACTGGGGCTCCTGGAAAGGAATAGGTCCGTGCTGTTGGATCCAGACTTCGTTAACCTTGTTCCACTCCTGGTCCTTGGCCAGCCGTTTTAATTCATACTGGCGCGCGTCTTCCACGAACTTTGTCCTGTCGTAAGACCCTTTTTCAGTCATGGTTTCCCCCTCATGGTTGGTGTTGCGTTTTTCGACTGAGAACCGGGACTTCCGAACGCGCTCGCAAAGATTCGGGTGGTTTTCCAAAGGAAGGGCTGGGCGTGGAAGAAGCCTCTCGCAGGAAGAGATTCCCCAGCTTTGCCTTCGCGAGCTTCTCAAGTACGGCGTCGAACCGTACAATTTCATCATAACAGATCGGCCTGCACGGTCAACTCGAAAACGCGCGTGGGCGGGATGACCGCAGAGTTAGCAAAAGGTCGAGCGCCAAAGGCGTCATCGTCGTGCTCGACTCATTGAACCCCGGCGCCATTCAGTTACACCGATTTGAAGATTCTGATTGACCGGGCGCCACGCGGTGCGGTACCTTCATGGACCGGCGGAAATAGTGCTTTTCGCCAATCTGTGCAACGGTTTTGGCGCTGCAGGGTCTTATGAAAATTCTCGCGGCAATTTTTTGCGCGCAGGCGGAGCGATCTTCGGGATGGGGGGTCACACGCAAGAGTCGGAAAGTGGTTGCTGTGGCCTGATTCCCAATCGGTCCTTTGAACAGGAGTTGCCGCATGAAGTACAGAGAGGCGTATGGTTCATGAGTATTGTGGATCTCAAGAAGGAGGGTGATGTTTTCATTCTCACAATGCGGAGCGGGGAAAATCGGTTTAACCGAACCTTTATTGACGCGATGAATGACGCGCTGGATACGGTGGAAAAGTCTGAAGGCCCGGCCGCGCTGGTGACAATCGGCGCCGAGGACAAATATTATTCCAATGGGTTGGACTTGGACTGGATGATGGGCGACGGCATGGCTCAGGCCCCGGAATTCATCAAATCAGCGCTGAAGTTCCTCGGACGAGTGATGGCCTTTCCGGTCCCGACCGCAGCCGCGATGAACGGGCACTCGTTTGCAGCCGGCGCCTTGCTGGCTCTTGCGCACGATTTCAGGGTCATGCGGGCCGACCGGGGATTCTTCTGTTTGCCTGAAGTGGACATTAATATTCCGTTTGCCCCGGGCATGACTGCCTTGATAAAGAGCCGGCTCACACCAACCGTGTTTCGTGACGTAATTCTCACCGGCGTGCGGATAGGAGGCGTGCAAGCAAAAGAACTGGGCATTGTCGATGAAGCGGTCCCTGCTGATGACGTGCTGGCACGGGCCATTGCCTGTGTTGCGCCCTTGGCCGGCAAGAATCGATACACCTTTCAAGCGCTTAAGAGAGGAATGTACGCTGAGGCCGTGGCTTTATTGGAAGCGGGCGTCACGAATGCGCCGTGATCGGTTGCAAAACTTAGGAGCTTTTGAAGAAGTGGCCGGGGAGGCCCTTCAAATCCCCCCCGCCCCCCTTTAGTAAAGGGGGGACCAAAGAAAGGAGCGCCCATGTCTCTCACTGAAGACCTTGCTGCGCGTCGAGAGGCCGCGCGCAAGCATATCCCACCGGAAAAACTCTCAGTCATGGACCGAGCGACCGAGGATCTTGAGAAGTCAGGCATTACCGCGTCATGCCTGAAGGAAGGGGACTATGCCCCTGACTTTGTCCTACCCAACGCCCTGGGAAAACCAATCTCCTTAGCGGAGAAGTTAAAAGAAGGGCCTGTGGCGCTTTCGTTCTATCGAGGAGGCTGGTGACCGTACTGCAATCTTGAGCTGCGGTCATTGCAGCTTAACTTGAATCGTATCAAGGAACTTGGCGCATCGCTCGTGGCGATCTCGCCCGAAGCTCCGGACAACTCCTTGTCCACGACCGAAAAGAACGAGCTGAGCTTCGAAGTCCTCAGCGATTTGGGCAACCGGGTCGCACGGCGGTTCGGAATTGTTTTTCAACTTCCATTGGACTTGAGGCCCATCTACGCCGGGTTTGGGATCGATCTGCCCAAATCAAACGCGGACGACACCTTTGAACTGCCGCTCCCCGCGACCTACATTATAGAAAGGGATGGAAAGATAAGAAAGGCGTTTATTGACGCAGATTATACCAAGCGACTCGATCCCGAGGATATTATTCGCGCGCTCAAAGACATAGCGTCAAGAAGAGAGACCCCATGACGCGAAATGCAATTCCGTAAAGGAGGAACGGAAAGTGGAAGATCCTAAAATCCTACAGAAAGAGGACATAAAGTGGGAGCCGCATCCTCAACTTGCCAACGCGAAGGTCGCTTACTTGTTATCCAATCGTGACGACAAAATGGATCTCACGTGCTTGCTGGTGAGTCTTCCGCGCGGTACCCATGTTGAGAAGCATACTCACGAATGCGACGATATCATTTACGTGCTCAAGGGAAAAGCTAAGCTCTGGATCGACGGAGTGGGCGACGTCCCCATGGTCGAAGGCGCATTCGTGAGGATTCCAAAGGGCGTAAGACATCAACCTCACAGCATAGAGGAGGATTTTGTCGCGTACGATGTGTTTTACCCGTTCCTGGCATGAGGCGCCCTGCGTGCTTGTGGACCTAATCAAGGCTCATCTACAATTGCTACAGGTCGGACCCATCCCGCGCTCGCTTTCTTGATGTTGGTCGGAAAGCAACAAACGGTAAATCCTGTGGGCCGCCCTATTTGAGAGAGATTTGCCATCTTCTCCATATGACAGTACCCGATTTCGATGCCGGCAAAGTGAGCTTCCCATATAACTTTCGGATTGCGCGTCTCCGCAAATTCGCGGGCAATATACGGCAGGGGCCTGTCCCAGCTCCACGCATCGATCCCTGTAACCTTTACGCCCTTTTCGGTTAAGAACAGCGTGCTTTCCCTATCCATGCCCGCGCCTTTCAGCAGGTATTCCGGCGTCCCCCACGCGGCGTCCGCGCCGGTCTGAATCAACACAATATCAAGGGGTTTGAGTTCGTATCCAATGCGATCCAGCGCTTCTTCGAGGTCTTTGACGGTAATCCTATCTCCATCAGCTTTGTGACGAAAATCGAGGAGCACACCTTCGCTGAAACACCATTCCAGAGGAATCCGATCGATCGTCAAGGCCGGCCTACCTCGGTCCATTGTAGGGTGATAATGGTACGGGGCATCCAGATGCGTTCCGCTGTGAGTGGTCAGGGTCAAGAACTCCACGGCCCAACCTAACCCGCCCGGCAACTCCTCTTTGTGGACCCCTGGGAAGAAATCCTTCATCTGCTCCGCTCCCCGGGAGTGGTCCATGTATTCTATGTTCGGGATCATTATGGGCGGATCGCTGGGAAGCCCGGACTCAATGCTGATACTGAGATCCACAAAACGCCTACGACCCATGATGCCTCCGCGATATTAATCGAAATTCATGCCTACAGCGCCGACGGCAAGCCTCATCCACGACGAATGTGGCTTTCTACGGCCGGGAGTTCAACATACTTCACCTTCGGCCGGTCGGTCAATGTCAGTTTTCGCGGATCGCTTTGGGCCAAGAGCAACAGGAGCGGTCGGCTTCTATTACATTATGACAAGCGCCTCAGCAGGAGACGCGGTCACACTTGACTGCGCCTCGCTGTTGCTCCGGAATGATACGAGGCCGCGCACGATAACTTCCAAATGATTATTGAACTGCGCGCGTCCGTTTACCTGCATCATGATCCCAATGTTCCCGATCCCGATGGCCCGCGGGGAGGCGCTGTCGTTCACTATATGGTCAAGCGGCTCGTGTTTACCATGACACGCAGTTCTTCCTGAATGTCCTGGAGTTTTTCCATGTCGTGCTGGGAAAACTCTTTCTCACCTGTTGCGAGCTGCTCCTTCAACGCTGCAATCTCGCGCTGGAGATCCCCCGCGACACGAAGCATGGCCTGTCGTGGATCCACGGGAGTTGCGCAAGGCAGGACCTCGACCTCGCCTTTGCGCGGACCGAGATTCAGTGTCTCTCTTGAGCGAGGCACGTATACTTCGAGGCCATATCGTTTCTTGATTTCAGCCGCCAATGCCCGGCTCGCGATCGGCTCTCCGTGAACCACGAAGATCCGAGGCTTGGCCTTTTCCGCAAAAGGCGCCACCCATGCAAGGAGGTCTCTCTGATCGGCATGGGCGGAGAGCCCACCTATCGTGAACACCTTTGCCCTGACCGCAATTTTTTCCCCCAGAATTCTAACCGACTTCGCGCGGTCCACGATCTGTCGCCCAATCGTTCCCCGACCCTGGAATCCTACGATAACAATGCTCGCTCCGGCGCGCCACAAGTTATGTTTCAGATGATGCTTGATACGGCCCGCAGTGCACATGCCGTTACCTGCGATGATAATCGCCGACCCGTGAAGTTGGTTGATCTCCATGGATTCCTGCGCCGTGGAAGTCATCCTCAGATTGGGCACATCGAATGGATCTAATCCTTGGCGGACCAACGCGCGGGCAGGTTCATCATAATACTTTCGATTGTTACGAAAGATCTCCGTGGCCTTGATCGCAAGAGGGCTGTCCAGGCACACGGGAATATCGGGAAGTTTTCCTTCGCGAGAAAACTCCCCGAGGAGATAAAGTATTTCTTGTGTTCTCTCAACCGCGAATGCCGGAATCAGCGCCTTTTCGTGACGAGAAACGGCATACCGGATGGCTTCGAGCAGTTCCGCTTTACTTTCTTCCAACGGACGGTGCAGGCGGTCACCGTAGGTGGATTCGATAAACAAGTAGTCCGCTTCCGCAACCTCGAACGGCTCCTTCACGATGAGCGGATCCTGCCTTCCCAGGTCGCCGGAAAAGACAATCTTCGCGACCTTCCCTTCATCCTCGATCCACAATTCCGCGATGGATGACCCCAGGATGTGTCCTGATGTCCGAAGGCGCGCTCTCATGCCGGAATCAAGATCAATGACTCGGTCGAGTTCCGTAGCTGACAGATACTTGAGGCTCTCCCGGGCATCCTCCGTGGTGTATAGCGGCTCTATGCGCGGACGAGCCTGCCGCCGATTTCTCTTTGTGCGCCACTCGGCTTCCATCTCCTGCACATGTGCGGAATCGAGGAGCATGATTTCGCTCAATTCAATCGTCGGAGGTGAAGCGATGATTGTTCCGCGGAAACCGTCTTTCACAAATTTGGGAATACGTCCGCTGTGGTCTATGTGAGCATGCGTCAGGATGAGGTTCTTAATTCGGCTGGGTTCATAGCCCCAATCCTCCCAATTGCGGCTTTCTTCCTCTTTGCCGCCCTGAAAGAGCCCGCAATCTACTATGAGCCTTTTTCCGTCCGAAGTTTCAATCAGGTAATTGGAGCCGGTCACCGACCCCGCGCCTCCGAAACAAGTAACTCTGATCATCAGTTTTTCCTTCCTACAGAGCCCGCATGAGGAGCCCTGCGCTGGACGAATGCCGTTCCGCTTGGGTGTGCGTTCCGGCGAACGTGAGGCATTATACTGTCGGATTGCGTGATGCTCAACTCCACGCGCCGACTTGTCTCGCGGCGCGTGGCCGGAAAAGCGCTGCCGGACAAGCGGGCATGGCGCCATTGCCCCGCTCAAGTCACTGGTTGCCCCTCTTCCGAGAAGGAGCTTTACACAGGGCCGCCGATAGTCTATAAGTTCCTTTTATGGCTGTGAGCTGAGGTCTCCGCGCTAGGCTTGGGATATTCCCAGGTTTGGCGCACACGCTAAACACGATGAGATTTTCTGTCACCGCCAAGCAGGATGGAGGTAATAAATCGAATACGCCGATGACGGAACACACAAAGGTTGAAAAATCCCGCCGCACCATCTTTCAGGAATACTCGGAAGCCTTTGTGGTCGCGGTGATCCTGGCCATCATCATTCGGGCCTTCCTGGTGCAAGCATTCAAGATCCCGTCCAGTTCTATGGAGCCAACGCTCTTGGTCGGTGACCACATCCTGGTCAATAAATTTATCTATGGTGTCCGGGTTCCTTTCACCGACATGAGATGGCCTGAATTCAAGACTCCCCAACGAGGTGACGTCATTGTTTTTGTATACCCCGAAGACCGCGCCAAGGATTTCATCAAGCGAGTGGTGGCGGTCGGAGGCGACACGATCGAGATCAGAGACAAGAATGTTTTAGTGAATGGTAAATTAGTCCGCGATCCCAAAGTGCGTCATTTGGACAACGCTGTGATTCCCGGCAATATGAATCCGCGCGACAATTTGGCCCAGGTCAAAGTGCCTGACGGGGCCCTCTTCGTAATGGGAGACAACCGCGACTACAGCCACGACAGTAGATTTTGGGGTTTTGTCTCGGTGGAGGACGTCAAGGGGGAAGCGTTCATGATCTACTATTCCGCCGGGTCATTCCCGGGGATCAGGTGGAAGCGCCTCTTCTCTATCATCCGATAAAGCGGTGATTCCTCCCCGGGACATTTCATGGGAATTTGCTTTCAAACTAGTGACTTGTGAGCGGCTGAGGTTGGGGGGCCCGGTTCATAACGAACGCCGCAGACCCGTCAGATCTCCGTTGACCTGACCCACTACCCGCCACCCATGCCATATTGTTTCTTCGAACGCAACTTCGTATTAGGTTCTGCCGGGATTTTCGGCCTTCCATCGGCTTTCGTCGCGCTCTCCCGATACTCTCACTTTCAGAATTCTTGACAAGAAAAGTCGTATTTGATACCGTCCTTTCCCCAGTCGTGTTTCTCCGTTCTTGGCTTCGGCCTAAGGTTTTGCGTTCACCAAATAGAGGGCCTCATGGGGCCCCGGAGGGCAGGTTCTCATTTCGCGAAAAGGGGGAGTGGGGAGATGGCGGGAACTCTATGCTGGCAGCACATGAAATGCGGGCGAGAAATCAATTGCCCGGCTTACCCTGACCGGGGCTTCGACTGCTGGAACGTGGAAGCCACCTTGTGTCGAGGTGAGCGCCAAGGGAAATATGGTGACAAAATCCGCAATTGTCGCGAGATCTGCGAATACTATGACGGCGTAATGAACGGACGGATCAGGGTCACCTAGTACGCTGCTTCCGTATGAAAAAACGTTCGGATCGTGATCGCAAGCGCCGAAGCCCTCGCAATGTCCGGGCGGTTCTGCGGGAGCCGCGCGCGCCGGGGAGCGGCCGGATAATTCCGAGCAAATTCTCTATTTCTGGATGGGAGAGTCCGCATCTCCGACAATCCCCCTGTATTCCCTTCCAGGAAAGGGGGAAAGACGTCAGGTGAGCGCTGCTACAGCTTCACGGACGGGAAAAGCTCATCTCGGGTATGGGGAAAAAAGAGCGCGGCCATGAAATTGTCCATGTACGAGGCGTCCTCTGAGAGCTCAACGTTGGTCATGGTCCGCGAGACGGCCCTTGCGGTTTGAAAGAGGTTCCGATCGAGGGCCGCGAGCCTGGCGCCCTTAAGCGATGAATTCCCGATGAACGCAAACTTGTCCCGGTCGATGTCAGGGAGCAGGCCAATGGTGATCGCGTGCTCCAGGTTGATGAAACTCCCGAAAGCTCCCGCAATGATCACCCGATCGAGAGCGTCCACGCTCACGCCGATCTTATCTAACACGCACGTATAGCCCGAAAACATAGCGCCCTTGGCCCGGATGAGATTGTCCAGGTCAACTTCACTCAGGACAATGTCCTGCTTGATTCCCGATTCCCCCGCCCGGCAGATCACGTACTCATGGCCGCTTCGCCCGTTCCGTATCCGGTCGGTTTTGAGGTCGGTGGAGTACTTGCCGTTGCGGTTGAGGATTCCGGTCTTGAGCATCTGGGAGACGATGTTGATGATCCCTGAGCCGCAGATGCCGAGAGCGGGTTTAGCATCGATGGTTCTGATCATCGGTTCAAAGGTGTCAGGATCGATGAGTATGCCTTCAATCGCGCCTGGAGCCGCTCTCATCCCATGTTCCAGACCGCCGCCTTCGAACGCGGGGCCCGCGGAGCACGATGCGGTCATGAGGAGGTCCCGGTTGCCAACCACGATCTCGCCGTTGGTTCCGATGTCAATGAAGAGCGTCATCAGGTCCGAGTCCCACATGCCTGTGGCCAGCACCCCGCTTACGATATCGCCTCCCACGTACGAGGCCACACACGGAAAAGCTTGCACCAATCCATATTGGGGTAACTGAAGGCCGATCGTGGATGCGGGCACGGGTTCCAGGTTCAGCGCTACCGGCACATACGGGCTCTCTCGGAGGAATCGAGGGTTCAGCCCAAGAAGAAAATGGGTCATTACCGTGTTTCCCGCGGCAACCAGGTAACCCAAGGATTCCCGGGGGACACCGCTCACCTTGAGAGTCTCCTCGATTATCTCGTTGATTCCCTTGACCACCTCGGCCTGAAGCTTTTGGAGGCCATCTTTTTTCAGGGCAAAGACGATCCGGCTGATCACGTCGTCGCCCATAGAGATCTGGGGGTTGTATCGGGAGGCTTTGGCCAGCGCTTCCCCGCTCGTCAGATCAATGAGTTCACCCCACAGGGAGGTGGTCCCGATATCGACTGCGAGGGCGGTCTGGCTCTGATTCAAATGTCCGGGCAGGACACCGCGGAGTCTATAGACAGGCTTGTCGCACCCCGGGATGTCTTCAACCTGCAAGCTCGCGGTGAGCTTCCAATCGCCTTGTCTGAGCGCGCTGGGGAGCTGTTTGACCAGGTCCAGATCCGCGGCTACAGGACTGATGTCGTGATTGACTTTTAGTGTGCGGATCAACCGCTCGTAATCGCTTAGATTATCCAGCGGCCGCGGAGGATCCAATTCCATGAGGACCCTCACAGACACCGGATTGATTTCAGGCGCCAGGGGCGATTCCATAGGCCGGGCGGTCAGCCGCATGCGCTCGGCCTCGTCTCGCGGAATCATTTTGCGGCCGACTTTGGCTTCCGGCGCCTCGACCGTGATGTTTCCGGTTACCTTTGTCTGACATGCGAGCACATAGCCTTCGGCCTGCAACTTGCGGTCAAGTTTATCGATCTCGAGCGTCTCCACCGCGCCTTCGGCGATTTTTACCTTGCATTGGCCACAAGCGCCGGAACCGCCACACGCGGCCGGAATGAAAACACCCGCGTCCAAGGCCAGGTCAAGGAGAAGCTCGCCTGCGCGAGCCTCGACCGTCACGTCATCGGGCAAGAACCGAATCAGGGCCTTTTCCACGATGTCTCCTCCAAACTGCGGCGCAAAGTCAGGCGCCGACCGCACTCACTGGCCACGGACACGGAAAGATTATATACTAGATGTGGTTTACATGCACGATGGTCAAACTCCCTTATAATGATTGCTCGCGATCAAATCAAGAAATTGTCCGGCGCACGCTTGCGCCCCGAGCGAGAGAGGAGACTGGGAAATGTCGCTGAAAGTTTGCGAAATATTTGCCAGTATCCAGGGTGAGTCCTCCTTCGCAGGCCTCCCCATGACTTTTGTGAGGCTTGGCGGGTGTAATCTCCGATGCCGGTACTGCGATACTCCTTACGCCCAGGAAGGCGGCGAAGAGATGCGCCTGGATGAGGTGGTCCAACGAGTCCACGAACACGGCTGGAAACTGGTGGAGATCACCGGCGGCGAACCCCTCATGCAAGAAAAAACCCCGGACCTGGCTCGATCGTTGCAATCCGAAGGATGCACGGTGCTGGTCGAAACGAACGGATCGCTGGACATATCTCTGCTTCCCCAGGGGATCATCCGTGTTATAGACATTAAGTGCCCGTCCAGCGGGGAGAGTGAACGGGTCCTATGGCAAAACCTCTGGAAGCTCGAGCCCCACGATGAAGTAAAGTTTGTCATGGCCAATCGCCATGACTACGAATGGACCAAGGGCATCCTGCGGGAACGGTTTGCCGCGAATCAAAGCAAAATCCTCTTTTCCGCGGTCTTCGGCGAACTCCCGCCGCGCGTCCTGGCCGAATGGATGCTTGCAGACAAGATCCAGGCCAGACTCCAGCTCCAGATGCACAAGTTCATCTGGCCGCCGGGAACCAAAGGAGTGTGAGAGCGCTGGGGTCTTTAAGAAAAAGCGCTTTCGGGGGACACCTGCAATGGGCAACGTAAAAGCTCTTGGCCGCATTCGGTGAGCCAACATCCCGTCATTCCTGCGGAACCAGGAATCCGGTTCCGGAAGCGTAGAAAAAGGCTTGCCATTATCGGCGCTTTACGTTCCTCGATTCTCGCTTACGCGGAAATGACGAAACAACGCTTTGAGGCCGTCCTTTGGGACCACTCATCTCGTGGCTAGGCGCACAAGATCTCCGGCAACGGTTCTAGGCGCCGATTCAAGGGCGTCCGGATGTTGCAGACTGTTCCCGTTTTCCAGGTGACCAAGAAATGGCTCCGAAGGCGGTAGTTCTCCTGAGCGGCGGCCTTGATTCGACCACGACCCTGGCTGTCGCGCAGGCGCTGGGTTTTCAGGTTTACGCTATCAGTTTCGACTACGGTCAACGCCACAAAGTGGAGCTTGAGGCCGCAAGACGAGTGGCCGATCATATGGGCGCAGTCGAACATCTCATCGTGAAGGTGAACCTGCGCACAATCGGCGCATCCGCGCTCACGTCGGAAGACCCGGTCCCAAAAGGACGCACCGTGGAAGAGATGGCCCGCGAGATTCCCGTCACGTACGTGCCCGCAAGAAATACCGTGTTCCTGTCCCTGGGGCTCGCATGGGCCGAAGCCCTGGGAGCGCAGGACATCTTCATCGGTGTGAATGCTTTGGATTATTCAGGGTATCCGGATTGTCGGCCCGAATACATCGAAGCGTTCACCAAGATGGCCAACCTTGGCACCAAAGCGGGCGTGGAGGGGCGCGCCTTCAGAATCCACACCCCCCTCATATCCTTGAGCAAAGCCGAAATTGTCCGAAAGGGGCTGGAACTGGGGGTGGACTATTCGCTCACCCACAGTTGTTACGATCCCGCCCCCGACGGAAAGCCCTGCCGCGCGTGCGATTCCTGCTTGCTGAGGGCGAAAGGGTTTGAAGAAGCGGGAGCAAGAGATCCTCTGGTAGGATAAATAGGCGCTCGGCCGGCGCAGGCTTCGGTAGAACAAGCTACAGAGGCCCCTGCCGGTAGGAAGGCCGATGAAAACAAATCCTATCCGCCGAAAGATGGATGGATGAACTCCACCCGGTCTCCTTCCTGGACCGTCACGGTCTGAAAGTCCTTGCGGTAGACGAACCGACCGTTTACTTCCACAATGACGGCGGGATCATCTTCCTGGGCTCTATCCAGCAGCTCCTGGATGGTGACCGCGCATCCCTCGATCTGTTCGGAAAAACCATTGAGCATAAATTTCAATCAGCAAGCCTTCTCTCTGGAAACCCCAACCGGTTACCTTCTTCTCTATCCCGCTTCGATCGGCGGTCCGGGGCTCACCTCTGCTTGGATGCCGTATGAAGCGAGCCACCGGACAAGTTCGCGGCATGTCTCATAGGCCCTGCCGTGGCGCAGGTCCGTCTCGTGATCCGAATCCGCTTCTTGGCATTCGTACGGGGGGCACATGAAGTAGAGCCACCCGGTATAACCTCCAAACGGCGTGCCGTCCGTTGGACGATTGCAGGCCATGACCCCGCGAGCTATCTGCGCGTCCACAGGAACCACCACATGATATTGATCTCCGCGTGGGGATACGCCGATCCACCCCAGATTTCCGCAGTGCGAAGACATGGTTGCCCTGAGAATATCATTGAACGGAATGCGGAGCATGGTTCACTCGGAAGAAGTAACGACCACGCGGTTCGCTCTGTTTATGATGGCGATCCCATACGCCATTGTCAATACATAATATAGTGTTTCTCGACCACCCGGGCGCCGATTCGACGCCTGGATATGGACCATGTTGTTCAGCGGGGCGAAACCTGGTTCGGGCCGCCTCCTTTCTCCAAAAAACGCTCCTCAATGAAATCGCACAACGCTTCCCAGTCGTTCAGGTCAAACACGGGCACGCCCGCGGGAGGGTCGGTGGGATTGCCTGCAATCGCAACCAGATTGTCGTCTCCGTCACAAAGGAGCTCCGGGTAATGCTCCGCTCTGAAGACCTCGATCTTCGGGTGCTTTTCCCGCTTGTACCCTTCGGTAATGATTAGGTCCACGTCCCGGATAAACTTGTCCCGTATTTCCACAAGGGTATGGTCGTGGTCCGCGTCCGTAACCAGCGCCAGTTTCTGAGGAGAAGAAATCACGGTGATCCTGCTGCCCGCTTGTTTGTGTCGCCAGGAGTCCTTCCCTTCGCGGTCTATGTCGAAGTGATGCGCGTCATGTTTAATCGTGCCTATGCGGTAGCCGCGGGAGGTCAATCCGGTGACGAGCTTCTCCAGCAGTGTGGTCTTGCCCACGTCGGATTTTCCCACAATCGATAGAATCGGTATCATAAACAATCCTCTCGAAACGGAACGCTTCTCTGCAAAGTATAATACAGTTCGAACGCCATCCTCCACCGTTTACGAGAAGTCCTCGCGGAAATACATCCCGAGATCGGCGCCGAGGTCGTGAAGAGGGCTCAAGCGAATTACTGAGCTTCTGTGTCTTCCCTGACGTTGACGCGTCGCGAACAGGATGCTAGATTTTTTCGCAAGCGCCTGAGCGCTGCCCGGCATAAGGCGCCCCCTCGCGTTCGACCGCATTCGTAGTATTCGTTCCTATGAGCGCCCAAAGGGCAAACGGCGCGCAGTGGGCCGGGAATCCTTTTTTCGTTCGGACGAACCCATCGGGTTTGACAAGCCGGTAGCCTCTGTATGATGCTCGCGCCGTAGGGAGTAATCGATGTCAATTCAGGAAGAGATCCTGGAAATAGCGAAAGCCGGCCGAGAAGCGTCTCGAGAAGCCGCGAAGCTTTCAATTCCCGTTAAGGCCAAGATCCTCACGGATGTGGCCGCAAAGCTAAAGGAGAGTCGCGCGCGCCTTCATGAGGAAAACCGAAAGGACCTGGATGACGCCAAGGCCAAAGGCCTTTCCGCAGCCATGCTGGATCGCCTCACTCTTTCGGACAAGGTAATTGATCAGACTGCGGATGGACTGAAAGAAATCGCGGAGTTCCCTGATCCGGTCGGAGAAATCGTCCGTATGTGGCCCCGCCCGAACGGGATGCGAGTGGGCAAGATGCGCATACCGTTGGGAGTGATCGGGATCATTTATGAATCCAGGCCGAACGTGACCGCGGATGCGGCCGCGCTCTGTCTCAAGGCGGGGAACGCGGTTATTCTGCGGGGCGGCTCCGAAGCGATCAACTCCAACAAAGCCATCACAGCTCTCTTCAAGGAGGCTCTCTGGGAAAACAAAGTGAGCCAAGACGTGGTGAATCTGGTTCCCATGACGGACCGGGAAGCGATCCTGCATATGCTGAAACTGGAGGATCAGATCGACCTTATCATCCCTCGGGGCGGAGAAGATCTGATTCGCTTCGTGGCTGAAAATTCAAAGATTCCGGTCATCAAGCACTACAAGGGTGTCTGCCACCTTTACGCTGATGAAGCTGCGGACTTGGACATGGCGGAGAATCTTGCAGTCAATTCCAAAGTTCAGAGGCCCGGTGTGTGCAACGCGCTGGAAACGCTTCTCGTGCACCAGTCCATCGCGGACGTGTTCCTCCCGAGGGTCGCGCAAAAGCTGGAAGCCGAGGGTGTGGAGTTGCGAGGCTGTGAGCGATCGCGCAGCGTGGTCCCGTCCATGAGACCCGCGACCGAGGAGGACTGGTATGCGGAATACCTGGACCTGATCCTCGCAGTGAAGGTAGTGTCCGGCATCGATGAGGCCATAGACCACATTGATCGCTATGGTTCCCTGCACACGGAAACCATTGTGACGCGGAATTACGATGCCGCGCAGAAATTCCTCAGAGAAGTCAACTCATCGTCCGTCATCGTGAACGCCGCCACCAGAATGAGTGACGGATACGTGTACGGTCTTGGGGCAGAAATCGGGATCAGCACGACCAAGCTCCACTCGTTCGGTCCCATGGGAGTTGAGGATCTCACCACTACAAAGTTCATCGTCCTGGGGGAGGGGCAGATACGACAGTAGCAGAGCAGGGAGGCTGAAGATAAGGGCCGGTCCGGCCGCTTTTTCAACACCTCATTCTCCTTGCTACCCATCTCAGACGGTCGCGTCCGCCTAAGGAGATTCCTGTGACGGAAATCCGCAGCACCATAGACCTCATGATGGAACGCACGCGGGGCATGTCGCTCTCCGAAGAAGAGAAGGACTCTCTCCGCAGAGAAGAATTGACCAAGAGAGCCAAGGGTTTCAGAATCAAGCTCCTGGATGCGGCGTCGCAAGCGGACGACATCCTCGGTTCACTCGCGAACGAGCCCGAAGCGGATAGGAAGCTCCTCTTCTCCTATCTGTGGAACGAGATGGCCGACGGCATTCCTGCCGACCACCATGCCCAGAAGCACCTGGATATCATGGAGAAACTGCCGCAGGCGGCAGCGAAATCGGAACTGCTCGGGCGATTCAGAGAGCTCGCCAAACGATTTTCCAAGGATCAGAAAAAGGATAAGCATAAGATTCTGGCGCACGAGAAGAAGAAGCTCGCTGCATTAGGGATTTCAGGCGCCGCCGTGGTCCCCAAAATGCCTTCGGAGACAGAAGAAGACGCGGAGCATCTGACCCAACTCGAAGAACTGAAAAGGAAACTGCTGGAGGAAGCGGCCAAGTAAAGTGCCGCGCGTTGAAACAGACCTGATCTCACCCTCCCCCTTCCCCCTCCCATCGAGGGAGGGGAACTGTGAAACCCTCTCCCCTGGCGGGAGAGGGCAGGGTGAGGAGGAATGACCAGCGCCAGGGGCTAATCCTATTTTAACGCCTATGCCCCTGTCCCCTCCCATCAAGGGAGGGGTTAGGGCTTTGGTAGGCGCCGGCGTCCCTGCCGGTGCATTCCCCTCCCCTGGCGGGAGGGGTTGGGGGAGGGGGCGTAGGGCGGACAGAAGAGATTCGAGTTCAACGTACCGCAGTGCAGACCGAAGTGTACGCGAGACCAACCGCGCAAATGAGGCCGAGATAGTAGTCGGCAGGGAGAAACTGTCTCAAAAGTCTTGGAACAGAGCAGATCGTGCCACAATGGGTGGCCGGGACGTCACACGTCCCGGTGCCGAAGGCACAAGAAGCGTTCTTGTTGTGAAGTGCCTGGTCGGGTATATCGTCAGTCACTTCAATGTCTTATGGTCATCGCCTCCTGTCGCTCCGCGACCCCGACGTATAACGTCGGGGCCAGTGCGCCTGTGAGCGTACTTAATCAGAGAGGTGAAAGTCCTCTCCAGGTATACCTTCTCCGGCCTGTAACCGACTGTCACTGCGTCGCCGTGAGGCGGGGTGGAGAGCAACAGGAGGTGAACGACCAGTCCGTAGGTTAACGAACCCGTTTCGGCCGGGTGGTTTCGGCGAGTCTGCTAGCTGATGACGAAGCCTAGACCCTCGCTTGGGAAGGCATTG